>JBNMPQ010000009.1:0-25141 GCA_051276935.1 Oleispira sp.
ACCAATGCCAACGCTAATCAAGCTGTCTTAAGAACAGATGGTATGTTAGTGACGAATTCACTTCTTGGCCGTTTTAATTATTCAACCACTGCCAATTTAACACCAAGCCACGACAGCGCTATAAGTGCCTCCGTTAAAAATTACTTTATTGAACGAGGAGAATTTGATCAACATAATAACTTCATTGATCCCTCATCCTCATCTCCAGAATTATTTAATTATGATGATGAAAAGTCAGGTAACTATATATTTACTAGGCATTATGGCGATAGTATTGAAATTCATGAGGGCGATAAGCTCAATTGGCATAACGGTAATATTTACGATTTTGGTGGGTACTGGAATTACAACTTAGGCAATAGCTACGAAGAAAACTTCATTGATCAAGAAGCCCCTCTAAACATTAAAGTCGCTAAAGATAGTCGTACAGGTGACATTTTAACCTCTAATGGTCCTAACTGGGAATCGATAGATTTTAGTGCCATCCAATTAAATTCCCTATCGGCCAGTGATGTTACACCGACCTCCTATGGCGACTCTGCTATTGATACTGATCGCACTGAGAAAACCTTCAAAGTAAATACTGATGGCGCTTGGGGCAGCGGGGGTATGAATGTATCCAAGTCTTATAATGCGAGTTATGATTATAAATTTGGTGAAGGCATCGATATTAGCGACCGAGTTAATTCGTTAGAAATTACCCATACCGACGGGGCTACCACCGCAATTGAAATGAATATTCATGAAGGTGCTCTGCGCTCTTGGGAAAAGAAAAGAGGCCGCAGCAGCTGGGGGAAATCTTGGAATAGCACTGGTACGTTAACTTCAGATTCATCTTCTGTCGGTAGTGTAACCAAAGAAACGAACTGGCATAGCAAAGGCTCGAATAACAAATCTTCTTCTTCAGAAACAACCAAAAATGAAAGTTCGATCACTACGGACTCGAAAACGTATAATATTAATACGGGCGCTCTCGCTACCCATAACATCACTAAATCTGATGGTATGGGCGCCAATATCATGGATTTCTCTTATCAAGAGGTTAATAAGGCTGCGTTTAATTTTGGCGGTGAGCGATCGTTTTCTATTTCAGCTCAAGGTGCGGCCTCTATCGCCATTAGCCTTTCTGGTAGCGCCGCAATAAACATTGGCTTTGGCTTAGCCTTTGAACTTAAGACCGGTGTCGAGGCCGGCATGTCTCTCGACCTGCGAACTGGCATTGATATAGGCATTAACTCAAAAGGCAAACTTGAAGTGAGCGGTATTGGCTTTAAAGCCCGAGCAGAAACTAGAGCCGATGCGATAAAAGAAGGCATTAAACTCAGAAAGGCTGAAATGGATCTAGATTCAAAACTCATGTCGATAGAAGACAAGCAACTTGATTTAGAAAACGCAATGATCAGCATTGCTTCTGGCATGCAACTAACCGGGCTATAGGCACCTCTCTGTGAAAATATATAGTCCATTGCAAATTGCACAAAACCAGCGAACATTAGAACAAAACAAGCAACACCACTGGGTAGTATCCCCTACACTTTATGTCCGTATTTCTACCGGAAAAGTAGAACTTCAGCACGATGTTATTGCCGACATTATGGATAGCATGGGAGATTTACCCATGCCTGACATGGGCATGCCAAAACCTAAAGGTGAGTGGCTTTTAAACGGCAGTTTGTACGCCCCAGAAGGTACTACAACGCGAGCAGGACAAGCCAGCGTCACAATTAGGGAACAGAAAAAAACCCTTAATGTGTTTGGCGACCGGCACTGGCAAGGCGGCATTCCTTCCAGCCCCGCTGAGTTCTCGCAGATGATGCTTGATTATAAGCATGCTTTTGGTGGCGATGAATTCCCGCTAAATCCGATAGGGTCAGGTTTTAAGGCCGATGATTTACCCAATGTAGAATCCTCGCAAGATACGATCACCAGTAACAGCAATCAACATGCCCCTGCTAGCTTTGCACCACTCGACCCAAGCTGGCCACAGCGTTCGAAATTCCAAGGCACCTACGACCAAAAGTATATGGAAAAGTTTTTCCCAGGCTATCCAGAAGACATGGATTGGCGCCTGTTTATGACGGCTCCTCAAGATCAGTGGGCTGAAGGGTTTTTTCAAGGTAATGAACACTTCGAACTAAGAAACATGCACCCACAGAAGCCCCTTCAGCAAGGTCAATTACCCAATATATATCCACGTTGTTTCATAAAAGATAGCCATGCAGCTGAGCTTAATCAATTTAAAGAAGTCGATTTACATTTAGATACCGTCTGGTTTTTTCCTGATAAAGATATCATACAACTAATATGGCGCGGAGGCATGATCACTCAGGACGATGAAGCTGAAGAAATTAGCCATATGTTGCTGGCCTATGAAAACCATAAGGATCAACGCCGCTCTGGAGATCACTATCGAGTAGCAATGGAACGACGCATAAATGATCCTGACCCATTGCAGGACAGCTTGAATACTCAAGATCTAATTCCGCTTGGTGAAGCCAGCGCAATGCAGCTGCTACAGCAGTCGGCATTAGAGAGTGCTCAGCCTAGCGCTTTCCAAGAAAATCTTGAAGTCAAAGCCAGTACTATTCAAGCCACTGTTGATGAGCAAGTCGCAAGCGCTCTAGAGGATCTAAAAAAACAACTCGCCAGCCCATCATTAACCGATGAAAAACGCACTCAATTACTTAAACAACTCGATTCACTCAATGGCCCAGCCCAAGTAGATGCCGACAGTGCCGCCTTGATGAACAAGCTTGATAAGATCCTGCCTGGCTTAAGTTCTGGCAAGGCTAAAGAACTGGATTTATCTGATTTTTCTTTTAAAAAAATAGATGATATTTTTGCAGAGATCGATTTATTCGGCGCTGACCAAAAAGCCAAGATGCTAGAACAAGTACAACCACAAATTGAGGATCTCAGTAAACAATTACAAGATAATAATACACAAGAAATGTTAACCGAACAGCAGCGAGAAGTCATACAAAAACAGCTGGATGATTTATTAGCATTAGACGATGGGAATTTGCCGTTAACACTAACGGTACTTCCTCGTTTGGATATTGAATCCATTAAGCAACAAATAGCCACCACGACGCCTGAATTGGAAAAAGCGAATCAAGAACTCCACCTGATTCTCAGCAATCCTATGCTGAAAGATTCTAAACCTCTTGCGGAAGCCAAGGCTAAAATAGAACAACTTCAGGAAAATGCACTGACCAATACCAATCAGCAACTTGATGATGCAAACAAGCAATTCATAGAAAGCTACGCCATGGCTGCCCATTTTTCAGATCACGGTTTATCACCCCACGAAGATGACGACAAGCAACTGAAAAAATTATTGTCCATCGTCAATGGGGATAAAAATGCTAGCAACCAAGACTGGGCATGCCTTGATTTATCGGGTCAAAACCTTGATGGTATGAATTTTTCAAATTGCCTAATGGAGCAAGTCAATTTTTCCAGCGCTAGCCTCATAGGTGCTAATTTTGAAGGTGCCGTATTAGCACGCACAGATTTAACCAATGCTAACTGTACGCAAGCGAATTTCAACAATGCCAACATAGGCAATAGTAACTGTCACCACACTAACTTTACTCTTTGCCAATTCGATCAATCAAAATTTTCTAAAACGCGTTTTATTGGCTGTTCTTTTATCGATACAAAGATTACTCAGCCCGAAGTTTTAGAAATTGTTATTGAGGATAGTGACTTCAGCAACTCGACAATAAGGAACTTTCCATTTATAGAGCTGAAGCTGTCTAGTGTAAAATTTAACAACGCTACGATGGAGACCTGCAACTTTATCAGTTCTAACCTAAAAAACTGCTCGTTTGATCACGCCTCATTACCGTCCACCGCATGGGCTAATACTTCTGTGCATAACAGCAGCTTTATTAGCGCTGACATGACGAGCAACTGCTTTGTTAGTTCGGACAAAGATAATCCCTGTACTTTCTCTGGGCTAAACTTCAGTGATGCGATATTGAATAAAGCAAACCTACAGAATCTTTCTTTAAGCAACAGCATCTTTGAACGATCTAGTCTAGAGAGTGCTAACTTTGCTGGTGCCGACTTAAGCCACAGTAATCTTGATGATTGTAAGGCGAGCAAAATAATCCTACGCAAAGCAAATTTAAACCAAGCCAGCTTAAAGCGAGCCAACCTTATGGAAGGTATTTTAACTAAGGCCATTATTACGAATACTGATTTAGAAGCTGCCAACTTATACGCTGTTGACTTTCTGCATGCAACCGTAAAAGGCACGCGCTTTAATAGTGCCAATCTCGATGCCACCATACTGAAAGACTGGAGACCCTCATGATTGATCTATTAAGTACTCCAGCGCCGACTTCGGGTAAAGAATTGAGTGATCAAATTAAAGCCGGTGAATTTCTAGGCCAGCAAACCTTTGATAAATTTAATTTACAGCAGCAAGACATTAGTGGTGCTATTTTCACAGAAATCATTTTCAACCACTGCGATTTCAGCCAATGTAATTTGCGCCAAGTCTTGTTTAATCAATGCCAATTCATCCAGTGCCAATTTAATCAATTAGATTGTGAGGATGTGAATTTCATTGAATGCCAGCTATCTCATTGCAATTTTGAAGGTAATCAGCAACGTCAATTCAATTTCATTCAATGCCAATTTGAACAGGCACGCTTCAGCAACAATAAAATTGATGGAGGTGTTTTTCAACAATGCTCACTGATCGATGCGGTATTATTTCAAAATCACATTAAAATCGGCGTGTTTAATGAATGTGATCTTAGCGGCGTCGAATTTGAAAAGAACCAAATGAGTAAGACGACTTTTAACGACTGTTCTTTCAACAACAATCGATTTGTCGAGTGCCAATTCTCGCAAATGTTCTTCAGCAATGCCAAGCTACCTGGGGTTGATTTTAGCAACATGCTACTTAATAAATCTCAATTTATGAATTGCGATTTAAGTCACTGTGACTTTAGCGCTAGCCAGCTGCAACAGACGGGATTCACCGGTAGTAAGATTAGTAAGTGCAATTTCAATGCTGCCAATATGGAAATGGCTAATTTATACGAATCAAACTTAACCGGCGCTCAATTTAAGAATACAAACCTAAAACAAGCCAGCTTACAGAAAGCGAAGCTTATTGGCTGTGATTTAACATCCGCCAATTTAGAAATGGCACAACTTAAAGAAGCAGAAATAAAACTGTGTATTTTAAGCCGTACTAAGCTCATCTACGCAGACCTATCAAATAGTTTCATGTCTGAATGTGACTTCAGCGGAGCTGATGTTTATATGGCAAAGATGCACGAGTCTTTTGATGAAAAATGCATTTGGAGCGGAGCGAATAAGTCTTCAGCCCAAGGTACTAACGAACAGCTCAAAAAAGCCGAGCAATGGGGTAAATAATGAACTTACATACCGATAATATCGTTCCTATTTCAGTTACCAACAATTCGCCTGCTGCTGAAGGCAACGTTTCCGGACGCATACACAAAATTCACCAAGGTAATATTCAAGTTGAGCATAATGGTAAGTTCATTAATACTCAGAAAGCGTTCAGTTGCTTAGTTGAACCAATGGTCGATGATATTGTACTTGTTAGCAAAGATCAGCATCAGCAAGCTTATGTCATCGCTATTTTGCAACGCAATGATGAAACCCAGATGCAAGTGCAGCTAGCTCCCGATACCACCCTAACAAGCAGTAAAAAACTAACTCTGCACAGTGAGCAGATAAATCAACTATCACAAAAAAGCTTACAAAAAACAGGTGAAGCTACTATCGATTTTCAGCAAGGCTTAATTAAGGGTGAAAAACTTCACAGTCATATCCGTCATATCCATAGTATCAGTGACCTCATTAGCACAATGGCGAAACAAGCGATCCAAAAGTTTAATACCTATGTCAGAAAAACGGATACGTCTGATCAAGTACAAGCTGCGCAAATGGGACGTAAAGTCGACGGGCTTTATACTATGAATTCAAAGCACACCATTATGGTCAGCCAAAAAGAGACCAAGATTGATGGCGAACACATTCATATGGGTTAATGCGCAAGCATTTAAACAAGTAAAGGAAAATATTATGTTTGCTAATTGTTCTATGGGCGGTATGCAGTTTGCCATGCCCGATGTATGCCTTACCCCCATTCCATCACCAGCAGGGCCAATCCCAACTCCAATTCCATATCCGAATACGGCCATGCTGCCTATGGCAATCCCCCCAACATGTTCCATGAAGCATTTCATCTCGATGATGCCTGCTCATAATATGGCGACGATGGTGCCTATGAGCATGGGTGATAATGCTGGTGCAATAGGTGGGGTGATGTCAGGTATGATGATGGGCCCTGCGCGCAGTATAATGGGCAGCGTAAAAGTATTCACCGGTGGCCTACCTGCCACCAAGATGCTATCCCCGGCAATGCAAAATATGACCAATGCACCGACAGGCATGACATTAGCCCCCTCTCAAGTCAAAGTTTTAATACTGACCTAATAAGTAGAAATATAATGAGCCAAGAAGACGCCCCTAAAATCAGCGCCTACGTTTCACCCGACTTAGAGTATTGCTATCGCGATATTTCTAATATTTTTGTCGGAGCCAATGAAGTCACTTTTGAGTTTGGTAATCACCATAAATCAGCCCCAGGTAATGCCGTAATCAATAACCGCATCGTTATGTCTTTGGGTAATGCTTATGACCTACAGCAACGCTTACAGCAAGCACTGATGCAGGCTCAACAAGCGATGATGAAGCAAGAATAAACCACGACTACTAGATACAAAAAAAGGCGCTTCTAATGAGATATTAGAAGCGCCTTTTTTTGTGTTGCTTTCATTAGATTTTAAAAGCTAACTTAAGACTTTTTCTTAGCTTCTTTTTCAGCCGCTTTTTGATTTGATAGGTATTCATCGTAAGTACCGTGGAAATCAATGACTTCTTTATCTTTAATCTCAACAATTCGAGTTGCCAAAGAAGAAACGAACTCTCTATCGTGGCTTACGAAAATCAAAGTCCCGTCGAAGGCTTTTAACGCTTCGTTCAACGCTTCAATGGCTTCCATATCCAAGTGGTTAGTCGGCTCATCCATGACCAGTACGTTAAGATCCATCATCATTAACTTACCGAATAACAAGCGATTCTTTTCACCACCCGAACATACTTTAGCTTTCTTAACGATGTCATCTGCACCGAATAACAAACGGCCTAATAAACCACGAACCATAAGGTCATCATGCTTTGCCGTACGCCACTGAGACATCCATTCGAACAAATCAAGATCGCAATCGAAATCTGCAGTGCTGTCTTGTGGGCAATAACCAATCGTCGCGTTTTCAGACCACTTAATGACACCGCCATTGGCTTTTAGATCGTCAACTAAGCAACGTAAGAACGTCGTCTTACCTGCGCCGTTTTCGCCGATAACCGCTAACTTAGCGCCACCTTCTAAAATAAGGTTACCATCTTTAAATAAGATGTCTTCGCCTTCATAACAATGTGTTAAGTCTTCTAATACTAACGCTTGGCGATGTAATCTCTTATCTTGCTTAAAGCTGATAGAAGGCGTTACACGGCTTGAAGACTTAACTTCATCCAAAGAAATCTTATCCATCTTCTTAGCACGAGAACTGGCCAGCTTAGCTTTAGACGCGTTCGCTGAGAAACGGTTGACGAAAGCTTGTAACTCGACAATTTCAGCGGCTTTCTTTTCATTACCCGCAAGCAACTGCTCACGAATAAGACCAGAAGCTTCTAAATAGTATTCGTAGTTACCTGGGTAAATACGCAATTCGCCATAATCGATGTCAGCCATGTGCGTGCACACAGAGTTCAAGAAATGGCGATCGTGTGAAATAATAACCATGGTGCATTTACGCTGATTCAATACATCAGACAACCAGTTAATGGTGTAAATATCCAAGTTGTTGGTTGGTTCATCTAATAGCAAAATATCAGGATTAGAGAACAAAGCCTGCGCCAACAATACACGTACTTTATGACCCGGCGGAACCTGTGCCATTAAACCAAAATGAAACTCTTCTGCGATACCCGCTTCAAGCAAGATGTCTCCAGCACGGCTTTCTGCGCTGTAGCCGTCCATTTCCGCAAATTCAACTTCAAGGTTCGCAACCGTCATGCCGTCATCTTCAGACATATGAGGCAAAGCATACATACGATCACGTTCTTGCTTAATTTCCCACAACGCTTTGTCACCCATGATCACAGCATCAATAACGCTGTATTTTTCAAAGGCAAACTGGTCCTGACTTAACGTACCTAGTTTATCACCCGGCGTAAGAGAAACGTTTCCAGACGTTGGCGCTAGCTCACCGCTCATAATTTTCATAAGCGTTGATTTACCGCAACCATTGGCGCCGATCAAACCATAGCGATGGCCATTACCGAATTTTGCCGAGATGTTTTCAAACAAAGGCTCAGCGCCGAATTGCATTGTAATATTAGCGGTAGATAGCAAAGGTATTTTTCCTAGAAGAAACTGTAGATATGAGAATGCGAAAGAAAGAAAACGTGCGCGCATAAGATTTGCGCGCACTATAAAGAATTAATGGCTATTTGTCGAGATCAGCTGGCTAAATATCGCACAATTAATACACAAATATCTTGCCAGCCCACTAACTAGGCTGTGTTATTTCAGCACTGGGGACAAACTTAAACGAGTCGGCCAAACAGCTAGTGCCCAAGCCATTAAGCTTTTGTACTTTTATTTGCACCGGAATACGTTCTTTCATCGCTTCAACATGACTGATCACCCCAATCATTTTACCCGAGGCATTAAGACTATCCAGAGCGTCCAGTGCGGTATCCAAGGTTTCATTATCCAGCGTACCAAAACCTTCATCCAAAAAGAGCGACTCGATTTGAGTTTTGTGACTCACCAAGTCTGACAATGCTAATGCTAGAGCCAAGCTAACCAAGAACCCTTCTCCACCCGATAAGGTTCGGGTATCGCGCACATTATCACCTTGCCAAGTGTCCAGCACCTCTAGTTCTAATGCGGCATTGTTTTTACGCTGTAACAAATAACGTCCGTGTAATCGGTCTAACTGCAAGTTCGCTAAATACACTAAATGATCCAGTGTTAGCCCCTGTGCAAAGCGGCGGAATTTATCGCCTTTCTGTGAACCAATCAAACTGTGTAGGTAGGCTATGTCATCATAACTCTTTCTGGCCCGATCAATGTTCACCAATACTTCTTTTTGTCGCTCACGACGTTGCTGGTCGCTCGCTAAGTGATGATTAACCTCTCCTTGACGCTGAGCTAGTCGTTTTAGTTGTTGCTTAGTCGTATCTAATTGTTGCTGAACCTGTAATTTATCCTGATCCCCGAGGTTTATTTTGATCTCACTTTGCTGCAGCTCTCGATCAACCCCCTGCGCTTGCTGTAATAACGTCTGTTGCTGAATTAGACGCTGTTTTAGGTCTTGCTCTACGGCCAAAAGGGCTTCGCGCTGCTGAGGCTCTAATACCGCGGCTAAAAAATCTTCAGTAGAGACAAAAGGACTGGCTTCAAGATCGCACTGCCATTGTTTATTTTTATTATCTAAGTCTTGCTCATTCAGTACGCACTGATTGTTAACAACTCCCATTTGACCGGAAATATTCTCAATACTTTGCTTGCTTTGCTGAAGCTGGTCTAAACTCGCTTTGGCGTTCTCCGCCAATAAAGCAACGGCCTGCTTGGCCTTTTCTCTGGCTATATTGACGTCACTTTCGAGCAGTAAAGATGCACGTATTTTGGTTAACTCGGCTAATTCATGCTCACGTCCATTACGATGCTCAATCAAACGTTTTATCTGATGCTCAGCGTTTTCTTTTTGTTCAATACCTTGCTCATATTTGTGTTGGTTTAGCTGCAGCGTTTGCTGTAATAGCCCTGCGCTGTCTCTCTGCTGTTGCCAATTAAAGAATACTTGCTGCTGCTGCTCGACCCAAGCATCAAGATGCTGGGGATTGGGCAATTCAAGACTGTATTCAGCAAGCTGCTCAATTAAGCCTTGCTGCATTGCGCCTAGGTCTTGCTCTAATACTTGCAGCTGTTGCTCAGCTTGAGTAATTTGCAACTGCAAACGTTGCTGTTGTTCATTTAATAAAATCAACCCTTGCTGCTCTGCTTGTACTATTTGCTGTTGAGAAATCAGTTCAGCATGCGCTTGCTGCAGCTGCTGGTCACTCTGCTTTAAAGCATTCGCGTTATCTTCAAGCGACTTTAATTGAGCCTTCATTTTGATTTGGCGTTGTTCAGTCTGCGACTGATTAATTTTCTGATAAATTTCTATCTTGGGGTGCTCGAGAGAACCGCACAAAGGGCATTCTTCATTCGCTTGTAATTTATTTCTTTGCTCGGTCAAATCCTCAATTTTTCGTTCTTGCAACAAGATCAATTCAATATCACTTAGCTGCTGAGCATACGATTTATAATTAGCACGTAACTGTTGCAAGCTATCTTCCATATTCAACGACGGCAATAATTGCTGGCTAATAACCTGTTCAATGTTCAGCTTATTTTTCTGCAAGCGCTTAACAAATGTGAGGCACGTGTCAATTTTTTCTTGTTGTACCGTCATTTGCTGACTGAGTAACGACCACTGAATTTGAGAATCACGCTGTGCATCTTTAGCTGTCTTGATATTCTGTTTTAACGGCAGAATTCTGATCAACTGACTGCGCCATAAAGGTAATTGCGCAGCGATGTATTCTACTTGGCTGTGCTGTTGTAAATAGTGTTGATGGGCTGATAACTGCTGCTGTGTATCAGCTAAACCTTTCGCTTTCTGTTCTATATCCGCTATGAATTGAACGTGTTGATGTTGAGCCGATAATAGTTCAGAAGCTTCATGTTCTAACGTTTTATTCTTGTGCGAAATTTCTGTATCAAGAGGTATGATTTTTTCGTTTAGTAGCTGATTAAATTCAACATTTTTTTGTTCCGCAAGGACCAAAGACGCATTCGATGTATCGACCTCGCCCTTTAGCAGTATTAATGTTTTTTCAATATCCTGCTTTTGTAGCAGTAATGCTTCCCGTTGTTGTTGAGCCACTATTAATTGCTCATTGGCGTATTGTAATAACTGATACGGACCACGAAGTTTCTCTGCCGGCTCAGACTGAACCAAACGCAACAAGTTATGCTCTTGAAGTTTTTGCTCTTGCTCAAGCTGTTTAAGCTGAACTTCTGACTGTTGTATTTGCAGCTGATTTTTTTCAACCGTTAATAGCCACGCCAACGTATCTTGGATAACTTTAAGGTGAACATCCTCAGCATCTAAATCTTTTAATAATTGTTCATTTTCTTCTTTTAATTCAGCAATCTGATCTGCTGTTAATAACTCAGTCCCTTCAGAGCGAGCAACTAACTGATCTAAACCCTGTTTGCTTTCAGTAAAATCTCGATGCACTCGCTCTGAGATCAAACCATAAATCTCACTGCCCGTTAGTTCTTCTAACAGTTCCGCACGTTCATTTGCAGCTGCATTTAGAAAAGCAGCGAATTGCCCTTGAGATAACATCATCGACTTGGTGAAGCGAGCAAAATCGAGACCCGTAATTTCTTCGATCAGCGAAGCCATCTTCTTCACTTGTGAGGCAAGAATTTTACCATCTTCAATTCTTACCAGTTCAACCACTGAGTCTTGTAAATTACCATCCGCTTTATTACGTGAGCGGCGCTGACTCCAAAAGGCTCGATACCCCTCACCTTTGACTTCAAATTCAACTTCCGCTAAACAATCGGACGTTCCTCGGGTCATTAATTCATTACTGCTTTTGTTAATACCGCCAAGCCTAGGAGTTTGTTGATACAGGGCCAAACAAATAGCATCAAGAATGGTGGTTTTACCCGCTCCTGTCGGGCCGGTAATCGCAAACAGTCCATTGTCTGAAAAAGGCGGTTGAGTGAAATCAATCTTCCACTGCCCTTGTAACGAATTAATATTTTTAAAGCGTAAACTATTAATCTTCATTGCTCAGCTCCTGCTCTACTTCAGCAACGGTTTTTTCAAATTGCTGTCGTAGGCGCTTAAGCCTCTGCTGATCGTCGTCAGTGATAAACTCTTCTAACGCTAAACGACGTTCAAAAACATCCATTGGGCTTAACTCAGCCAACACTTCTTTATTATCACCCTCAATGCGTTTTTGCTGCTGTTTCTTCGCTCGTCTCAGCTGCAAAATTTCTACATTCATACCGTCGGTTAAAACTTGTACTCGCTGTTGTAAATCATTTAGGTAATCCTGCGTTTCTACTTCTATAGACAACCACGTTGGCAAGGGCTCGTCTGCGAGGTTTGAAAAACCTTTAAGCTGCTGTTCAATACTTTCAAGGTCACCTTTAATGACTTTCATCGGTTGAAATAACGGTACATACAAAGGCTCAACTGACTTTAGTACGCCTTTATCAAATTCAACGATCAACACTTGTTTTTGACTGCCAAGCTCATCGAAGCTTAAGGGTATGGGAGATCCACAATAACGAATATGATTACTTTTGGCGACGATTTGTGGCCGGTGAATGTGACCTAAAGCAATGTAATCTGCAGGAGGAAAAGCACTCGCAGGAAATGCCTCCAAGCTACCAATATAAATATCGCGTACAGATTCAGATGTTGTGACACCCATAGCCGTTAGGTGCCCTGTGGCGATAATCGGCAGTGGTTTTCCAATAAGCTCTCGTTGTTTTTCCGCCATGGCAAACAGCGTTTGATAATGCTCACCTATCGCTTGGCCTAAAGCTTGTTTCTTTTGCTCTCCAGACTCGCCGGAGAAACTTTTCATTACATCTTTTGGACGTAGGTAAGGAATCGCACATAAAATGGCGCCTACCTCACCCTTTTTATTGTTCAGCTCAATCACCTGGTCTGCTAGTGAGTGCCCAGGGGCGGCAATGACTTTGGTATGAAGTTGAGCCACAATATTTTTAGATTCGTTCAAGGTCGAGACTGAATCGTGATTGCCTGCTAAAACGATTAGCTGACGACCTAACTGATTCATACCGATAACCACTTGATTATAGAGCTCGCGTGCATAACTTGGCGGAGACCCTGTATCAAATATATCGCCCGCGATAATGACCACATCAATATCTAATTCAAGTACTTTATCCAACAGCCATGAGATAAACTTTTGATGCTCAAGCGAGCGACTTTTATTGATAAAAAACTGGCCAAGATGCCAGTCTGATGTGTGGATGATACGCATAAAGTGAACTCGAAAATTGATGCTATCAGTGTAACCCAATGCACTAATAAAAAAGAAATTCAGTAAAAATAACGCAAAAAAAAGCAGCCCTAAGGCTGCTTATCGGCAATATTAGAGTTTTAAGTTCTAACCTGCTGGAGCTGTATCACCGTGAGTCTTCTTATGACGAGCAATAATTTGCTCAGGCTTAAGAATAAACGTCGCCAATGCAGGCAATAAGATCAATGCACCTAGCATATTCCATACAAACATAAAGACTAACAATATGCCCATATCCGCTTGGAATTTAATCGGAGAGAATATCCAAGTACCAACACCAATCGCCAAAGTAATACCGGTGAAACTAACGGCTTTACCGGTTGATTTAAGTGTTTCAAAAAATGCTTCTTGCAATGACTTACCCGCAATCAGCATAACTTCTAAGCGATTGTATATATAGATACCATAATCGACACCAATACCCACACCTAACGCGATTACAGGCAGTGTCGCAACTTTAACACCAATGCCTAAGTAAGCCATAAGGGCCTGACATAGAATTGAGGTCAAAGCCAAAGGGATCAAGATGCAGGCAACTGCACGGAACGAACGGAACGTGGCAAAACATAAAATGAATACAACAGCGTATACGAATATAAGCATGGTGTTTTGCGCATCACCGATGACTTCATTCGTTGCTGCTTCAATACCTGCATTACCGGAAGCAAGCTGGAATCGTAAAGGAACACTGCTTAATTCCCCTGTTGCAATCGCTGCTTCGATCTCAGCAATACCCATAGCGAAATATTTTTCATCAACCTTATCGTCATACTTCTCTTTAAAAGATTCAACGGCCGTTACAACATTTTTCAGTGTCTCAGCTTTATGATCATTCAAATAGATAATAACAGGCGCCATTGAACAATCTTGGTTCAATAACGTTGAAGGGGCACGTCGAATTGAAGTGTTTAAAATAGTCTGATTTCGAGATAAAGCCGACCACTTTAAATTACCTTCATTCATCCCTTTAGTAGAAAGTTTAGATACTGTCACCATAGAAACTGTTGATTGCACCCCTGGAACATTTTCCATGTACCACATGAAACGGTCAATAGCGTCCATCACTTTATAGCTATTACACTGCTCTTTTGCGGTTTCGACCATCACTAAGAAAACATCAGAGCTGGTTGAGTAATTGGAAACCATGTAAGCATTATCTAGATTGTACCGTGAATCTTGACGAAGCTCTGGAGCACCTGCATCAAGATCACCAATTTTTAATGACTGGCTTTGATAAAGACCGAAAACGGCCATAACAATGGCAATAATAATTGGGTAAGGGGCAACTTTTTTACTCGCTATTTTAGAAAGCAACTTCCAAAGTTTTGGTTCAGATTGTTCATTATTCTTGGCATGGCGAACACCCGACTTACTAATGCCTACATAAGACATCACTAATGGCACTAATACCAAGTTAGTAATAATAATCATGGCAACACCCACACTTGCAGCAATCGCAAGCTCTTGGATAACACCAATTTCAATAAATAATAACGTTAAGAAACCAAGACCATCACTTAATAAAGCCAACATACCAGGCACATAAAGACCACGGAACGCTAAGCGAGACGCCATTAATTTATTAGCACCTTTTCCTGATTCAATAGCAATACCACTAATAATTTGAACACCGTGACTGATACCAATCGCGAAAATCAAGAAAGGTACCAGTACAGAATAAAGATCAATGGTGAAACCCATCAGTGCTAATGCACCTAACTGCCAAACAACGGCAATAAGTGATGCTGCGATTGGAATTAAGGTTCCTCGAATACAACGAGAATATAGGAATAACAAGAATGCAGTAAAAATAATCGCTGCTAAAAAGAACCAAACAATGGACTTAACACCGTCCAATAGATCAGCTAATTTTTTAGGGGTTCCCGTTGCATAAACAGTAATTTTATCACTAGTAAAGGCATCACGGACTTTTGTTTCGATCGCGCGAGAGAACTCCTGATAATCAAGCTTTTCACCCGTATCAGGATCTACTTCAATAAGGGGAATATCGATAATAGTAGAAGAGAAGTTATTTGAAACTAAACGGCCAACTTGACCTGATTTTAATACGTTCTGTCTTAATTTATTAAGACTCTCTTCTGAACCATCGTAAGTTGCTGGAATAACTGGACCACCTTGAAAGCCTTCCTCAGTCACTTCCATCCAACGCACATTAGGTGTCCATAAAGACTTCATTGCTGAACGATCAACACCTTTAATAAAAAACACTTCGTCGTTAATACGTTGTAAAGTCGCCATATATTCTTTACTGAATATATCGCCATCATTGCTCTCAATAGAAAGCTTAATGTTTAATAAGCCACTGCCTAACTCATCTTTATGCACCAAATAATTTTGAATAAACTCATGATTAAGAGGAATATATTTTTCAATACTAGAATCTAATTTTATTTGCGTTAGCCCATAACCAAAAACAAGGGTTAGTATCGCTAAAACTACTAATACTGCAGGACGTGCAGCAAATAGTATTTTTTCAAGAAAAGGTTCTGATTCTCGTGAAATCAGATAATGCTCTGGCTCAGATTTAATATCTTTCACTTTCTTAGTAGTTGTCATGATTAAAAGTCTCCCTCAGCCATCGTGATTTTTTCATCGATCAATCTGCCGTTAACGTCAACGCGTTCAACACCAGCTTCACCAACAATCACTAATGTGCCATCAGGTGCTTGAGCTACCGCTACTGAGGTAATGCGACTAGGTAAAATAATAGATTTAGGATTTTCTGAACGACGATTTAATAAAATAATCGAACCACCATTACCAACCATCACTGACGTTTTATCCGCCTTAGTGATGCCTGCCATTAACGTTTGCTCGGAATTTGTGTATATTTTTTGCCATTGTATTCCACCATCTACTGAATGGAATAAGTTTCCACGCAAACCGTAGATCAATACATTATCGGCTTTTGCCGTAATACCGAAAAGCGAACCTTCATAGGGAGAAGGCAATATACGCCAATTATCGCCCATGTCATCGGAACGCAAAATCAAACCCTGCTCGCCAACCAACATCAAAGAACGTGGACCCACCATAGTCAAACCATTGATATGTAAACGATCACTGTTTTCTAAGTGAGAAGACCAATCAACCCAGCTTTTTCCACCATCGTTCGTGCGGAAAGCCATTCCATAAGCACCAACGGCAAAACCAAGCTTGGCATCATAAAACCAAACATCCAAGAAAGGCTTGGTTGAACCACTTGCTATGTCGTACTGTGCATCGTCAAGAGCATACGTTTTATTTTCAAGCTCCATTTCTGCATTATCAACAGCCGTTGCATCAGCACTGTTTTTAGCGCGATCTAATTCTAAAATTGCGCGTTCTTTGTTTTCGCGTGCGCCTTTAATGATGGCACGATTTGCAAGATAACCATCAAATTGCTTAACCCAAGTTTCTCCACCATCACTGCTGTGCAAAATCAAACCATCATGCCCTACTGCCCAACCCATGGAAGCGCTTGAAAAGTAAACCGATGTTAGAGTAACGGAAGAAGGTGTTTGAGCTTGAGACCAGTTTTTTCCACTGTCATCAGAATATACAATATGCCCATGAGCCCCAACTGCGACTAAACGGCTGCCTGTACGAATAACATCCAACAGCAAACTTTTATGCGCTCGGTCAGTTGACAGCGATGGAGACTCAAGAGGATCTTGCCATTGTGCCTGAGCAAAAATAGACACCAATAGACTAGTGGCAAGCACAGTCACTTTAATCATTGAAAATCGTGGAACAGCTGTAACGATCCGCTTTCGAATCGAATAAAATCTCATAAAACGCTCCATTCTTATAATTTTTTTGAAGGGTCGCTATTCTAGCCGACCCTTTGTGAATTAACTAACGACCATGTGTTACGTAATGTAATTGGTTAAACGAATTATCGTCTGCCTCTACGACGCAACGCAGAAGGCGTAAAGTACTGATCACCGGGTATCTCTCTACTGAAATCTACCGTTCCACGCTCTTCATTATCTAGGCCCTGAACATGATAGCGGCCGGCTTTAATATCGTGGAAAACATCTAACGTTGTCCAAGTTACCGGTATTTCATAATAGTTTTTCAAATAAGCCATGCTCACACGCCAAAGCTCACCGGCACTGTCATATTGATCGGCGACGGCAATGCCCCAAGTGTCTTCATCTATGTAGAAGCGACGTGTTTTATAAACATGTCGAGCGCCTTCTTTCAAATTTGCCTCAACAATCCAAACGCGATGTTTTTCATAGCGCGTAAAGTCTGGGTTTAAGTGACCTGGCTTTAAGATTTCTTTATAGGTCAAATTATTGCTAGAAAGTTCATAATTATTATAAGGAATGAAGATTTCTTTTTTACCCAACAGTTTCCAGTCATAACGATCAGGTGCACCATTATACATGTCAGTATCATCGGCATAACGTAGACCGTCTGCTGCAGCAATAGGTGTATCGTAAGCTAGATTCGGTGCACGACGAACACGACGTTGACCTGCGTTGTAACCCCAAGCTTGGCGTGCCTCATCTACCTGATCTATTGTTTCATGAATCAATACTGCACCACCGGCTAATCGTGCTGGCGCTTTAGTAAATGATAGATAATAAAACAGGATATTGTTTAATTCATCAATGCTCGATTTAGGATTATAAAAATTGAATAAAATATCCTGCTGAACGGTTACTAATGAAAACCCACCATCTTGGTGAACGGCCACTTCAGATGAGCGACGGCTAAAGAAAGTACCACGCCACCGTGTAATGTGATTCCAAATAGCTTCTAAGCCATTTTTAGCAATCGGAAATGGAATACCACCATAGGCATAGCGTAGACCCTCACCATCTTTATTTAATTCAGAACGTATCGCGTTCTTATACGTATTGTCATAAACCCACTCTGGTGCAGCAGCGGTACGACGAGTCTTATAAATCGGCATCCTAAACGTTTTTGGATACGTCTCAAACAAAGCAATTTGGCCATCCGTTAGATGATTTTTATATTTGTCTTTATTAGCAGAAGTAATGACAAACAAAGGTTTATCCTGCGGATAAGGATTTGGATGATGCTGACCAGCCTCTTGATAACTCAAAGCAGGCACTGTCAAACCACCACGCCATGGTGGGATATCTTTACCGTTACCGGCGCGCTCGGCACCAAAAGGCGTTAAATCATTCTTCAAGCGCTCAGCTTGTTGAACTGAGACTGCAGCACTGGCAACCTGGCAAAAAGAAGCCAAAACCAATACGCAAGCCGCGACCCTATTATTCTTTTTCATTCTGCGACCTCTAATTAAACCCACTGATGTAGGTTATCTATGCCGTTAGCATAAAGAAACTTAAGCCTAGGCTCAATGCGCCTAGGCCAGTAATTTATTTTAAGATGGAAAACTTGTTCATTTCTGGTCAATAAACAGCCTACTTTTCAATTAAACTCTTACTAACCACCTCATAAACATCTTTTGATAAGTTTTCTTGAGACATTATCCTCTTTAATTGCAGTTTCATCTGCTGAGCCTGACAGTCAACATAACGACGCCACTTACTTAAAGGTGCAACCAATCGCGAAGCAATTTGTGGGTTCAATCGATTTAATAAAATAATTTTATCCGCAACCAATTGATAACCTGATCCATCAAGAGCATGGAAATTGATTAGCGATTGTCCCGCAAAGGCACCGATCACAGAACGTACTTTATTCGGGTTTTTAATATCAAATGCTTCATGCTCTAAAAGCTTGTTAATATTTCCAACAGTGCCATATTCTGCTGAACCTGCCTGAACCGCTAACCATTGATTAACAACCAAAGGCTCTGATTGCCACATCTCATAAAAAGAAGCTAATGCAGCTTCCGCTTGTAATTTGTGCTTCGAATTCACAATACTGGCCAAAGCCGCCATGCTGTCGGTCATATTGTCACTATTTTCAAATTGTGCCACTGCTAAATCACAATATTTTTTATGATCTGTTTTCAGCAAATAGCTGAGTGCTGCGTTTTTTAAACCTCGTTGCGCCATTTGCTCGGGCTCAGGTAAGTAGATTTGTTGAACATTTAACCTTTGGTAAAGCGCTTCTAGATCAGAGGCTAACGCTTCTGCTAATACAGACAAAACATAACTACGAGCTTGATTAATAGCCAGAATATCAATGACATATTGAGTTTCAGCAATATAAGAAACACTCGGCAGTACTAGCATCTTCGCGAGCATTGCATAATCAATATCATCGCGTTTTAACACATTGCGGTAAGCGCTAATTAAACGTGCATCTACAGTAGGTTCATTGCCTTCTTCAAATTGCTGCATAACTTGATAAATCACATCAAGCGCTAAGTTTTGCCCAGCGTCCCAACGATTAAAACCATCGCTATCGTACTGCATTAAAAACATTAACTGATCACGACTGTAGTCGTAGTTCAGTTTGATCGGAGCAGAGAAATCACGTAATAATGAAGGAACTGGCTCTTCCTTAATGTCAGAAAAGACCAATACTTGTTCTTGCTCAGTTAACTTAAAGATACCTTGCTCATAAGCACCTCTCTTGTTAATTAGCCCAGGCGCTAACTCAGCCTTTAACTCTTGGCCACTTTGCCCGATCAGCCCTAACTGAATTGGAATCAAAAAAGGCTCTTCGCACGACTGTTTAAAAGTCAAGGTATAGGTTTTGGCAGCGCTATCATAGTAGCTTTCAACATCAACGACTGGCGTACCTGCTGATTTATACCAGCGTTTGAATTGAGTAAGAGAAATGCTATTTGCATCTTCCATCGCGCTAACAAATTCCTGGATAGTGACCGCTTGACCGTCATGGCGATCAAAATAGAGATCAGAACCCTTACGGAATCCCTCATCACCTACTAACTTATGGATCATACCGACAATTTCAGAGCCTTTTTCATAAATAGTCACGGTATAAAAATTACCGATTTCAATGTAAGAGTCTGGCTGTACAGGGTGTGCCATTGGCCCAGCATCTTCTGCGAATTGAACAGTACGCATGATCGCCGCATCTTCAATGCGTTTAACAGCCGCTGAATTCATATCCGCTGTAAACTGTGAATCACGATAAACAGTAAAGCCTTCTTTCAAACTCAACTGAAACCAATCACGACACGTCACGCGATTACCCGACCAATTATGAAAGTACTCATGCGCAACAATCGCTTCAATGCGTAAATAAGTAGCATCGGTTGCCGTTTGAGGATTTGCCAACACACAAGAAGAATTAAAAATATTTAACCCTTTGTTTTCCATCGCTCCCATATTGAAATCATCGACGGCGACAATCATAAAGATATCAAGGTCATACTCTCGACCGTATGTATCTTCATCCCATGCCATCGAACGCTTAAGGGCATCCATCGCGTAATCGGTTTTATCGATATTCTGAGGTTCGACAAATATTTTCAGTTCTACTTTACGACCTGTCATGGTGGTAAAGGTATCTTCTTTGACCATAAGGTCGCCCGCGACCAGGGCGAAGAGATAACACGGTTTTCTATGCGGATCGTGCCAGCTAACGCTATGACGACCGGCCTCTAACTCGCAGTGAGTAGTCGCATTGCCATTGGACAGTAAAATAGGATATTTTGACTTTTCAGCAATAACTTCTGTGGTGAAAATACTCATCACATCGGGACGATCTAGATAAAAAGTAATCCGTCGAAAGCCTTCGGCCTCGCACTGGGTACAAAACATACCCCCAGATTTATACAGGCCTTCTAACTCAGTATTAT
Source organism: Oleispira sp. (assembly GCA_051276935.1). Classification (GTDB taxonomy): domain Bacteria; phylum Pseudomonadota; class Gammaproteobacteria; order Pseudomonadales; family Oceanobacteraceae; genus Oleispira. Next base: position 20,972 of record JBNMPQ010000009.1, read on the forward strand.
TTTGTGGTTCATTTCGAGTTGAGATTTCGAGTTCGAATGCATCACTTACTGTATAAATGGTTAAAAGTTCTCCGTTCAGAGAATAGTCATCGACGCTCAAGCGTGAACCATCAACCGAGATCGCCAACAGCTCCAGTTGATTCCCAACCAAGACCAAAGGCCCCTCAAAACCTTCATGATGCTCACGATTACGACGCATCACTAACCGACTATCGACCTGTGCATAATCCTCAAATAAATCAAAGCGCAGATGTGTTTCTTCAATCACAAAATGCGGTGGCTGATAATCTTTTAAATAAATACTTTTTGGTTCTGCGTCGCGCATTATCAAACCCTTTGGTTTAGCTTAAATGATGTTAATTCTAACTTAATAAGTAAAATCGATATGGTAAGAAGAAAATTTTCTTAAATTAATAACACCGCAATCTAGTAACAAATACTGACCTTTAATGCCCATTAATTTCCCTTCTATTTCGGGCGTTTTATCAAGGTTTAGACTAGATACTTTAGTAGGATATTCTAAAACTGGGAATTCAAGCTGAACAGTATCCAGTTCTGGCAAGTGAGTAATCGCACCCGGTCCGTGCTCAAGTTCTATCGCCGCAATACCTTGTTCATATTGTTGATAAAGCTCATCACGAATAGATACGAGATCGACAGCATCCGCTTCACCTTTTAGCATCGCACGCCAATTGGTTTTATCCGCTAAGGTTTGCTTAAAAAGAGTTTCAACGAGACCTGACAGTAGACGATTACGCACTTTAAAAATCGGCAAGCCTTGGGTTGCACCTTGATCGCACCAACGAGTAGGTAATTGAGTCCCACGTGTGATGCCTACTTTTAAAGCAGAAGAGTTAGCAAGATAAACAAAGTGATCTTGCATACAAAAACTTTCTCCCCACTGCTCATCACGGCAGGTGCCAAGATGATAATGGCATTTTTCTGGACTCATAATACACAAATCACATTGTGGCAACTTTTTGAAACAAGGGTAACAATAGCCCTGGCTAAAACTTTTGTTCGTTTTACGACCGCAATGACTGCAATGGATCTCACCGACATAATGCATTTTAATCGTCCCACCGACCAAAATGTTGAGATCAACGAGCTTATCGTCGAGACTCATCTGATATTGAATAGTTGAGCCTGTCTCAGTATTAAGCTGAGTTACCATTTTATTAAGGTGGCCAGATATTGTCGGCATAATTCTTCTTTTTAATTTAGTTCAATCAGCTTTTTTATGATGTATCTACTGAATGCTTTAAGTTAAACATTCAGACAATCAAATCGCATCGACTATTTAATAGTCAGTGTCTGGACATCATCTTCCTTACTAGACTTACAAGCTGCTTCCATATAACCAATACGTTGATCGGCTGGAACATCGGTCATTTCTTCATAACGAATTAACGCCTCCATACACAATACTTTTTGCTCACTGGCCAATTTACGACCATCTGGCCAGCGGCCTAGCTCTAAAGCGCCTTTCATATTCTGGAACACTTCTGGTGTCATCGCTTTGATCAAATCATCAACTGTCATTTTCTTCACCTTCAAATTCTTTATTTACACTAGATCGTTTATTTTTTGGCCAAACCAAAGCCAAAATAACACCCACGACAGCACCTGCTAAATGAGATTCATGACCAATATTCAGTGCCATTCCTGCTTCATCAACCAGCATTATGACGAGCATAGAAATCATCATAAAAGGAAACAACCAACTCGGCAGCTGATAGCGTGCGTGCTTAAAACTGTGTCGCCCCCAAGCCCACCCCATAAGGCCATAAGTAACCCCAGAAAGGCCTGCGAAATAGGGCCCTACCGCAAGATACTGAGCAAAAGCAGAACTTACCGCTAACACTAACGTTAACGCAATTAAACTGGTATGGCCGTCATGTAACTCGATTTCTTTAGCCAGAATCCACCACCAAAACGAATTCATCAATAAATGCATAAACGATAAATGAATTAACGCAGGGCTCCACCAAAGATAAAAATCATTATCCCAAAAGCTTGAAAAATCGAGTTTATTACCCGACCAAACATCAGCCTTTAATAACCACGCTTGCATTTCCAACAAGCCGATTTGCTGAAAAAAGAAAATAGTAACAAGCAACAAAAGCATGATAACAGTCACAGGAAATCGACTACCCTGTATTATTTTCTGCTGAATATTCACTTGCCACGGTGTTTTTTCGGCATTATCAGGCTTGGCTGATAACGCCCCAGATTGCCAAGCTTCTACCCAAATTTTCACTTGCTCAGCATCTTCCGACCGCGCTACCCAAAGATCTTGGCTATTGCCATTAATTACAACCCGGTGAGGAATATTTGACTGCCATAGACGCTCAGTAATAGGGCTTAGATTGATATCAAGGCTTGCTTGAAATACTAAAATTGAATCCATAGATTATCGCTCTGCCTTGTCAACTCGAACCCAAGCGAACTTGCCATTATTCAAATGACGCTCACTGTCCATTCGATAGGCGACTAAGCGACCATATTTTACGGCGCTGTAATCGAGGCAGGCAATATTTGAACGAATAACCGCAGGCACTCCCGACATCCAATAATGTCCGAAGAAAAGAGGCTTTTCATTTTCAGAATAATACAGCAATTTTTGCTTTTCTTCTGACGTAAGGCGAGCATGTGCTAGGTCAACGGGAAGAGGATCTGGCTGAAAGACAACATCACTGTATATTTTTGGACTGCGTGACCAAAACTTGGTACGAAAAAACTGACGAACCATGCCATCTTTTGCAGTCATTGATCGGTTGTCTGGCAATTTTAATGACGTACCCCGCAAAATTCGATCTAAAAATTGAAACAAAAAAGTATCAGGATTGACCGACTCAGATAGAAGACCCTTGTGCAATTGATTACCACCATAACGAGCGATAAACTCGTTAATCAATGCATGATCCCAGCACGCATGAACGACTCTGAAATGATCAAAATCGATAAACAAAGGCAGCTTAGAAAACCACTCTAGGTATTCTTTGAATTCTTGCGGATGATCTGCAAACTGTTCTACCGTTTGCTCAACAATAAAGCTATTGCGTTCGGTATGAGGACGTAAATACGGGCGCTTTACTCCCGCAGGAGCAGGCGTCATATACGTAACTAGATTGTATTCGTGGTTGCCCATAATCATATGAGCATGACCCGCATCGACCATAGAGCGGACAACTTCACATGCTAAGCGAATATGCGGACCACGATCAATAATGTCACCTAAGAAGACCACCTTACGGCTTTTATGCTGGTATACACCATTTATCTTGCTATAGCCCATCTGTTCTAACAGAACAATCAGGGTTTCTCCGCAACCATGGATATCACCGATCAAATCATAACCTTGCTGCATTAATTAGCCACCTGCCTTTTCCCAGCCCAACTTATTACGGCATACTTCATAAAAATTATGATCTTTTGGATGGATCAGTTTTAATTTATGAGGTTTTTTACGGATAGTGACCGCATCACCCGGCGCACAAGGTATGTGCTTTTGCCCATCGCAGCTGACCGTAGGATACGTTTCGTTGCTTTCACCAATAACCAACTTAATTTCGCTGTTACCGTCTACCACAATTGGACGGCTAGAAAGTGTATGCGGAAACATAGGCACTAGCACAATGGCATCCAGCTTAGGATGCATGATAGGTCCACCACCTGATAATGCGTAAGCAGTCGAGCCCGTAGGAGAAGAAACGATCATACCATCCGCACGTTGATGGTGCACAAACTGGCCTTCGATATAAAGATCAAAAGCAATCATCCGAGCCGATTTACCTGGGTGCAAAACAACGTCATTTAATGCTTCACCCGTAGCGATAGAGACACCATTACGTTTGATTTCAGCATCTAACAAAAAACGCTGCTCTTCAATGTATTCACCATCTAAAACGGCTTGAATAGCGGCTTCCATGTTGTCATCAGGGCTAATATCAGTCAAAAAACCTAAGCGTCCACGGTTAATCCCCAATACAGGAGTATTATGCTTTGCGAGTGCGCGAGCGGCGCCCAACAAACTACCGTCTCCGCCAACTACGATAACAAGATCACAGATTTCACCCAGCATTTTTTGGTTGCTCACCTGCATACCGTGTCCCGGCATCACTTCAGCAATACGATCTTGCAGAATGACGTGATACCCTTCTTCGACTA
>JBNMPQ010000010.1:0-24347 GCA_051276935.1 Oleispira sp.
GGTGGTTTTGCTGATAAAGTCCGTGCGCAAGCAACCAGCGTTGTGGCTTTACCCGATGCGTTAAGCAGTGAAAAAGCAGGGCCGCTTTTTTGTGGTGGTGTCACCGTTTATAACCCAATGGTGCAGTTTGATTTAAAGCCAACGGCAAAAGTTGCGGTGATTGGTATTGGCGGTTTAGGTCATATGGCGCTTAAATTTTTAAATGCTTGGGGCTGTGAAGTGACTGCGTTTACTTCTTCTGACGCTAAGCGAACTGAAGCGTTAGAATTAGGTGCGCATAAAACCTTGAATTCACGTGATAGCGAAGCGCTAGCGACCGCCGCTTATTCGTTTGATTTGATCTTATCAACGGTAAATGTGAAGTTGGACTGGGCCAGCTATGTACAAACGTTAAAGCCAAAGGGACGCTTGCACTTTTTAGGGGCTATTTTGGAACCCGTAGAAGTCAGTGTTCTTGCATTAATGGGCGCTCAGCGTTCTATTTCAAGCTCGCCAGTGGGCAGCCCAGCGGTGATCGGTCAGATGCTAGAGTTTGCTGCTCGTCACAATATTGAGCCTGAAGTAGAAGTCTTCGATTTTATCGACGTGAATGCCGCTATTGAGCGTTTAGAAAAAGGTAGCCCTCGCTACCGTGTTGTACTCAAAAATTAGTAATAAACCCCTATCGAGGATAACTGTATAAAATAGAGTGAATAGAGGTTAATTATGTCTCTGGTGTTCTTTAAGCTGCTGGCTATACTGGTATTATGAGATTTAATACTGTATTCATTTTATTGTTCACTTCTTCTTGTTTTGCGGCAGAACCGATCGCGGTGTCTGTCGGTATGTATGACTTTGCCCCCTTTGTTGAATCCAAAGGTTTACTGGGTGAAGTTGGGATGACTCTTGATCTAGTGGCTGCCTTAAATAAATCTCAGCAAAAATATCATTTTAATACTCAACTCATTCCCCCTAAACGTCGCTACCAGTCTTTTAACGATGGCCACTATGATATGATTTTTTATGAGAGCAAGTCTTGGGGTTGGCAAGATATCAATGTGGATGTGTCTGACGTTTATCAACTAGGTGGTGAGGTTTACATTGCCCTAAAAAAACAGGGGCGAAATCAAAAATATTTTTCTGATTTTAACAACAAAAATATGATTGGTATTTATGGATTTCATTATGGATTCGCCAACTTTAATTCTGACGAAGATTATTTGATTAAAGAATTTAATATGATGTTAACACCCGATAATGATAGGAATATAAAACTATTATTAAAAGAAAGAGGGGATGTAGCCGTTGTTACCAAAGCCTATCTACAGCGCTTCTTGTTAGTCAATCCTAGCGTGAAACCTCGGTTATTAATTTCAGATAATTTAGATCAAGTCTACAACCATACGGTATTACTTCGCCCTGGTATTTTACCCAACATCGATGAGATAAATGCGATGTTGAATGATTTGCAGAAAACGGGAGAGATGAAAAAATTATTAGAAAAGTATGGCATTAACCAGCCCATACTTTAAAAGCACCTGAACTGGCCAAATACCTGCTAGCCAGGGCAATATTCAATTAACGATTCTTATCGCGTATCACTAACAGTCTAATTTCAGTCATATCTTCCATTGCAAAACGAATACCCTCACGACCTACCCCTGAATCTTTAACCCCTCCGTAAGGCATATTATCGACACGCCAGCTCGGTACATCGCCGATCACAACGCCACCGACTTCTAACTCATCCCAGGCTTTGTTCATTTTATAAAGGTCACGAGTAAAGATGCCGGCTTGTAAGCCAAATTTACTTTTATTCACCTCTTTAAGCGCATCATCAAAATGAGAAAACGAGCTTAAAATAGCGGCAGGACCAAAAGCTTCTTCGGTATTGAGCTGAGCATGATCGGGCACATTCTCTAACACTGTTGCTTCGAGCATGGGGCCATCTTGCTTACCACCGACTAATAAATCGGCGCCTAGTGCAACGGCTTCGTCAATCCAGCTTTTTAAACGGTCAGCTTCAGAAAGGGAAATCATGGGGCCTACAAAGGTCTCTTCGTCTTTTGGATCGCCCATTTTTAACAGTGCGACTTTGGCGATGAATTTTAGTTTAAATTCATCATATAGCGATTCATGCACAAGAATACGCTGCACCCCAATGCAGCTTTGGCCAGACTGATAAAAAGCACCAAAAATAATACGTTCTACTGCGTCGTCTAAACCACCACTTTCTTTATCAGTATCTTCATCTACGATACAGGCGGCATTGCCTCCTAACTCTAAGATAACCGGTTTTTTCCCTGCTCGAGCTTTTAGATCCCAGCCAACATCAGGAGAACCTGTAAAGCTCAATAATTTAAAGCGATCGTCTACGGTAAATAAATCTGCACCATCGCGTGAACAGGGCAAGATAGAGAATGCGCCTTTGGGTAAATTTGTTTCAGCTAATACTTCACCAATGATTAGCGCGCCAACAGGAGTTCGGCTCGCAGGCTTTAATACAAAAGGACAGCCAACAGCAAGGGCGGGAGCAATTTTATGTGCGGCCAGATTTAATGGAAAATTAAAGGGCGAAATAAATGAACAAGGGCCAATCGGTACACGTTTATACATGCCGGTATAACCACGAGCGCGAGGCGTGACTTCGAGGTTCATTATTTCTCCACTCATGCGAACGGATTCTTCGGCGGCAATACGGAAGGTATCAATTAAACGGCCGACTTCTCCGCGGGCATCTTTTATCGGTTTACCTGCTTCTATGCATAACACCAGTGCCATCTCTTCTGCACGCTCTGTAAAGCGTTTCACGCAGTGATTTAAAATATCTTGACGCTCATAAGGTGCCATCTTGCGCATGGCTTCTTGGCTTGCTTCCGCGGCGGCAATGGCTTTATCAATCGCCACTTCATCGGCCAGTGCTACTCGGGTTGCGACTTCGCCAGAATATTTGTCAGTAACGTCTAGGTCTTCATTGGCGAAAACGGCTTCGTTGGCCAAATAATAGGGATAACGTTTATTTAACATGTCAGGTCCTTTTCTTTTCACTCGTCTTTAGCGTTAGGCAAGCGTTAGCGTTGCTTAAATTTTAGCGCTAAGAGTGGGTAATTGATTATTTAAGATTTCATCATTTTCACTATAATCAATTGAAATATCAATGAGATGAACGGCATGATCTGCCATACACGATTGAATCAGCGGTAATAACTCTTTTGCCGCTTTAATACGATGGCCTTTACCACCATAAGCTTCAATATATTTTACAAAATCTGGATTGCCATAATCTAAACCAAACTCATCAAATTGCATATGGGCTTGCTTCCATTTGATCATGCCGTAAGCATCGTCACGTAGAACTAAAATAATGAGGTGTTGTTTGAGTCGAATGGCGGTTTCTAACTCTTGGCTATTCATCATAAAGCCACCATCACCGCAAATGGCAATAACAGGCCGCTCCGGGTATACCAATTTTGCGGCCATCGCAGAGGCTAATCCTGCTCCCATAGTGGCTAATGCATTGTCGAGTAAAACCGTATTAGATTTTCGTGCTTTATAGTTTCTTGCGAACCAGATTTTATACACACCGTTATCCAACGCGATGATGCCATCATCTGGCATCGCTTTACGCACATCGGATACGATGCGTTGCGGGTACATCGGAAAGCGGTCATCGTTACAGCCGCGCGGTAATTCTTTTTCTTCGGCGGCTTTAACTTTATCGAAATAACTAAAATCCCAATGTTTTTGAATATGCATTTTTTCCATTATGGCCCAAATACTGTTAGCGATGTCACCAATCACTTCAACTTGAGGAAAATAAACAGGATCAACTTCGGCGGCCATATAATTGATATGGATAACTTTTTTGTCGTTATCGCGCATAAAGAAAGGAGGTTTTTCGACCACATCATGGCCAACATTAATAATGAGGTCAGCATGGGCAATGGCACGATGCACAAAGTCGCCATCCGATAGGGTGGTATTACCTAAAAATAAATCGTTGTATTCATCCACCACACCCTTACCCATTTGGGTGGTCACAAAGGGAATGTTAAAATTTTCAACGAGCTGCGTGAGCATCTTGCTCGACATTTTGCGGTTTGCGGCCGCACCAATTAATAATAACGGGGCATTAGCCAGCTCGATCATATCGACGGCCTGTTTAATCGACTTCTCTTCTGCTACGGGCCTGCGAATATTACTGGCGGTAATGAGATTAGGACTTACTTCTTCATCGGCGATGTCTTCGGGGAGTTCTAAATGCACGGCGCCAGGACGCTCTGCGCTGGCAATACGAAAGGCCTCTCGCACTTGTGAAGCAATCCTTTCACCACTGACGATTTGCGCCGTATATTTAGTAATCGGGCGCATCATGTCAACGACATCCAATACTTGGAAGCGTCCTTGCTTGCTGGCTTTAATGGGTTTCTGTCCCGTGATCATCAGCATGGGCATGCCGCCGAGTTGGGCGTAGGCCGCTGCAGTAACCAGGTTGGTGGCTCCTGGGCCTAAAGTAGACAGGCAAACCCCCACCTTGCCGGTTAAACGTCCGTAGGTCGCTGCCATAAAACCTGCGGCCTGTTCGTGACGCGTTAGTATTAGCTTTATGGAGGAGGTTCTTAAAGACTCTAAGACATCTAAATTTTCTTCACCAGGAATGCCGAAAATGTATTCTACATCCTCTTGCTCTAATGCTTTAACAAATAAATCAGATGCTTTCATCGTTTAGCCTTTTGACCTAAGTATCGTATAAGACTAGCAGCTAATAATGGGACTGTAAGCATGTTGAGGAGCGCGCGGTTAAGCGGAAACGGCTTGCTCTTCAAAAGACTCTTTATGCTCGATGTTGTCAATAATAAAGTCTAATAATTTTTCTATTCGACCCCCGTCCAATTCCGTTGGCGCGCGTATTAATATTTCGACGCCTTCTGGGTGGCCCGCAAGCGTGACAAATAATGCAGTGGTATCGAACTCAGGTGGAACAAAATAACATTTCTGAGCGTTAAAGCCTTTGCCACTAAACTGTTCTAACTTAAGTAAACCTAAATTAGAAAGGATGCCTGTGGTACGAAATTGGCCTTGTATGCGACGTTTTTTAACTAAGCGGTTATTACTGTTGTGTATGATCTTTCTAGGAATCCAATTCAGAAAGTGAAAAGGAAAGAATCTGAAAAAACGGGGAATTTCAGTTTCTTTCTTATCGGCAAGCTGTGACTTAATATTTTGATTCCATTGCTCGCTATTGGTATCAATATCGACAGTAACGACAATTCCACCCGTTAAATTTGCGGTTGAATGTAGGCCCGCTTTGTGGAAACGCATATCCACGGGTATTTGGAATCGGACATTTTGTTCGCCTTTTAAACGTGTGTAGTGAGCGATTTCTAATGCGACTTTAGCTAAAACACCTTTGTGTTTACCGTGCAATGAGCGACGAACCCAACGCGAGGTTTGCCGTTTTTCATCGTCACTGATATTGATGGGTTGACCTGTTGGGGCAGAGACGTCAGGGGCTAGAAAAGAGGGTTGTGCATTATGATTAATGGATTTAGCGAGCTCCATGTCTGTAATATTATTATTCTCTCCAACTGGAAGTTCACCGCGAAGACAGCGAAATACATCATTAGAAAAATGTAGTGTGCCACGCCCATCCATTGCGCCGTGATGGCTGCGAATAATAACGAAGGATTTATTTAATACTTTGTTAATAATAATCAGAACTTCGCTCGTCGGTCCCTTGCGAACCGGTAGGGGATCTTGTAGAAACTCAGCCTCTGCATTACTTAGCCCATTCCAATCGTTTTCGATTACGCGTACGGGTGTGCTGTGTTCACTATCAACCCAGCGACTAAACCCTAAATGCCCCTTTAATTTTACCCGGCTTCCTGGGTTTGCGTACGATGCTTTTGTGGTTGCGCGACGCAATGCTTCAACATCGATACTGGCATCGCCTTCAATGACCATTTGAATGATGCAAGGGGTGTAATGCTTGCCCTCTTTTATGCTGTCGCAACTAACATAATAGCGTTCGATTGTAGAAAGTGGACGTTGGTAGGTCATGATGAAAATCCTTCTTTATTATTTTCAGCGTCTTGCCAGCCAGCTTCCCAGCTTGAATCAAGAACATCGTCACGATACGGACTCGTTTTCTTTTTATTACTGCTACTGCCTTGTTGAAAGCCTTGTTGGTAGGCTAGCTCAACTAAATCCATCGTATTTTTTTTACGTCGTATTTTATTGATACTATTTGATAAAAAAGTTAACCATTGATCGAGTAATAAATAACTGGCGGGTACAAGTAGTAAGCTAATAAGGGTCGCAAACAAAACCCCAAAGGCGAGAGAAACGGCCATCGGAATCAAAAATTTAGCTTGAATACTGGTTTCTAAAATTAATGGAGTTAACCCAACAAAGGTGGTGAGTGATGTGAGTAGGATAGGACGAAAGCGTTTTTTCCCCGCGTCGCACACCGCAACAAAGACGGCTTGGCCTTGCTTTCTTTGCTGATTGATGTAATTCATTAATACGAGGTTGTCGTTAACAACAACACCACTCACGGCGACCATACCGACGAAAGACCAGAGTGTTAATTCTAGATTCAAACATAGGTGACCCACCAGTGAACCCAGTAACCCAAAAGGGATTGCAAAAAGCACTAATAAAGGCTGGCTATAAGATGCAAAGAGTATGGCCATCATTAGATACATCACTAAAATAGCGATGAGATACCCTTTGGTTAATATTTTTAAAAATGATGCAATACTCTTCTGTTGTCCTGCTGTATTCCAACGAATGCCTGGATGGTTATTAGTGATTTTATCCAGTGTAAATTCTTGTAATTCTTTTTTTATGTGTAGAATAGAATTTTTCTGACTATTAATATAGGCACTGACGGATACGATTCGTTGTTGCTCATAGCGTTTAATGTGATTGCGGGCAGGCTGGTATTCAATATTTGCAATAGATGACAAGCTAACATACTGGTCGTTCGCTAATTTAATGGGAAGGTTTTCGAGGTACCATATAGAAGAACGTTCGTTTTCAGGTAAACCTAACCAGACGCCGATTTCATCATCTTGTGTTTGTATGTTTTGTACTTCGCTTCCCTGGTAGGCGCTGTGTACTTGCGATAAAACCTGCTCTAAAGATAAGTCTAGAGCGGTGGCATTGTCTTTTAGGTCGATGTTAGCTTGTTGCTTAGCGCTGCTAACAGAATCACGGATATCGTAACTGCCATCGTACTCAGCAAGTATTTCTTTTAATTGATTCGCAGCGCTGGTCAACTGAGTTAAATTATAACCAGAGAATTCAATGTTAATATCAGGTTTAGCAGGGTTTAAACTAGCGCTGAACTTTAGATCTTCAATATCTGTTATGGGACCTGTAAGTTCACGCCAACGATTGATGAGTTCTTGCCCGCTGTATTGTCGTGTCTTGCTCGTAGACAATTCTAGTGTTACCTGTGCGTTGTGGTCTAATTTTTTATTCAGATCTAGGTTTGATATTTTATTCTTCGGCCCTATTACAGAATAGACATGCAAAATAGTCGGTGATGAGTTTTGATTTGTTTCTTTTTTTAATTGATTAGCTGCTGCAATTAACTGTTTAATAGCTGCTTTTGTTTTATCTCGCGGAGAGCCTTCAGGAAAACTAATATTGGCTACAACAACATCCGCTTCAATCGCTGAAAATAACGCGATGCGCATCCAGCCAGTGAAGACGACCACCATGAAAACAATAAATATTAAACTGAAGCTAATAATTACAAGACCTTTATTATGCAGTGATTTAATTAATAGTGGTTGATAGTTGTTATCAATAAAACTATCGAGATTATGACTAAAACAGTTCTGAACTCTTAACAGCATATTTGGATTTTTTTTAGACGCAGGTTTGTTGCCTGATAAATGAGCCGGTAGGATATAGATTGATTCTAATAATGAAAATATAAGGGTTAGAATAACGACAATAGGAATCGCTTGCATTAATTTACCTTCTGGGCCAGGCAAAAATAATAAAGGTAAAAAAGCAACAATGCTGGTTGCGATGGCAAAAAAGATAGGTTTATAGACTTGATAAGTGCCTTCTAATGCACCCTCACGGCCATAATTTCCCAGTTGGTTTTGTTGATGAACGGACTCTCCAACGACGACTGCATCATCTACTACGATTCCGAGAACTAATATAAAAGCAAACAGTGAGATAACATTAATAGAGACATCAAAAAATGGCATTAAAAATAAACTGCCAAAAAAAGATACTGGGATACCCAGGCTTACCCAAAATGAAAGACGGGCATTCAAAAATAACAACAGCACAGTAAAGAGTAATAATAAGCCCGTAAATGCATTATCCAGTAATAGATCTATACGGCTCTTAAAATGTTTTGAGTCATCCTGCCATATATGCAGTTGCATGTTGTCAGGGATTTGAGCATTACTAATGTAGATATTCAGACTTTTTGCGATATCCATAATATTCTGATCACCAATGCGGTAAATATCGATCGATACCGCTGGTTTATTATCAAAACTGGCTTGGTTTTCTTGACTGTAACGATTATCAGTAATTGTCGCGATGTCTTTTAACTTTATTTCTGCGCCGTTGCTGTTAGATAAAATGACGATGTTTTCAAAATCTTCACTGCTTTCTCGTTTTTTATTCGAAGTAATTAAAATATTACCTTCTTGAGTTTTCAGTAGTCCGCCCGGTAACTGTCCTGACTGTTGCTGAATCAGCGTATTGATTTGTGAAAATGTTATATCGTATTTCTCTAGATTATGAGAAGGAACATTAATCTCAATTTTAGACTGTTTAATATCTTCAAGATCGATAATGCTGATATTTTCAAACTCTAGTAGGTCTCCGCGTACCTTTCTCATGATTCTTGCGAGAGCTGGATAGTTTGAATCGCCACTGAGAATTAATTTGGCAACACGGTTTCTAACATTCAATTCTTTAATTTCAGGCAGTCTGGCATCCTTTGGCAAGGTATCAGAACTTTGAATGCGATTTTTTACTTCGTCGAGAATATCTTTGGTAATAAATCCATCGGCAACATCGAGAGTAATTGAGCATAGGCCTTCATAGGCGGTTGATGTAAGGTCAAGTGTTCCAGGAATATCATAAATACGTTGTTCTAAGGGCTTGCAGACGGTTGCCTCAACGGTTTCAACTGTTGCTCCGGGTAGTGCGGTTTGAATGCCAATTCTTTCTAATGATACATTTGGAATAAGCTCCATGCGAGTATCAGGAATAGAGATTAGCCCTAGTACAAAAATAGAGAGCATAAACAAATTAGCGGCAACCGGGTTATTCACAAACCACTGGATGGAATAACGCATTATAGAGCCTCGACAATAGTAGGAGGCTTGAGCTCATTATATTTTTCTGCACGATGGCGAGCCTGAGGATTAACCAATAGTCCATCAACGAGATTACTAAATGAACCTGTGACAATGCGTTCACCCATTTTTATACCTGAAGCGATGTAGATGTTATCTTTTCCTTGATAGATAACATCAACGTCTCGACGAGATAAGCGATCATCTTTACTGATAGTCCAGAGTTTATCTTTTGCTTGTAAACTCTCTCTTGGTAAAATACGCAGGTTTGTTTGTTGATTACCAGTAATGGTCGCTTGAATAAATGAACCGGGTAGCAGCGGTTTGGTTGTTAAATTTTTAGCATTATCATTGTTCACAGTAGCGATGACGTAGAGAAGTTGATTTTTATCTCGTTCACCCTCGGTGCGAGTGATCGTGCCATGCCAAATGAGGGTATTATCTTGAAAGTGTTTTATGAGTACCTTGGGAAGAATATCCAGAGTGTTTTCATGTTCTGTTTTTATTTTGGAGTATTGCAGACCTAATAATGAAATTTGATAATCATTCAGTGGCAGTCTGATTTCAACCTTTTCAGTGCCGTAAATTTTAGCCAGTTCTTGTGTTGATTGCAGATACTCTCCCGTATTAATTTTTGCCATAATAACTTTGCCACTAATGGTTGCCTTAATAGAGGTCTTTTCTAGCTGTTTGTGTGCATAATTCAAGGCGGCTTTGGCGGCTTTTACTTGGCTATTAGCATACCGTAGCTGTGGAACATACAGGGCGTAATCTGAAGCATTGCGGCCAGCCCCTTTTTTAGCGACACGGGCTTTGGCCTTCGTTTCATCGAGATGTAATTTAGCTTGGTCCAAGCTTGACTGTTTTTGTGCAATATCGAGTATGAAAGGCTGCTGATCAAGTTGAATAAGTAGTTCGTCCTGTTGAACCAAGCCTCCGTTAATTAATTGCTTGTTAACAAAAGTTACCAGTCCAGGAACTTCGCTGGTAATGTGACGAGTCTCAGCAGGGGTCACCTTACCTCGACTATAGATTGGAATAGAAATCTTAGCCGATCTTGCTACGGTGTAAGGTACGACAGGAATGTTGACTTCGATCTTAGACTTTTCAGGAGTCGGTTTATTATCAGTCAGGAGATAAATAGCACTTCCTGTAATCAAAAGTAGTGTAATCAGCTTTATATTGAAACTAAATGAATTCATTATGATTCTTGTCTTCGATTAAATTATTTTTCCAGTCGTTTAAGCACTTCTGAGTCAGTGAAACGTCTTGGCAGATCATCGGGTGCAGTTTTAACCCTAGAGTTAACTGTCCATGCCATTCCATGATGCCGGTGGAAACCGGGTAGTTTTTAGTTCCAATACCGCAGCTAACCCAGACTTCATTGTCATTTTCAGCTGGATTTTTATCCCCTTGCAGAGGCCAAGCTCCCAAGTAGCTGTAAGAGCCGGCATAAAAGTTCTTTTTGCTAATGCTATTATAAATATATCGAACACCTGATTTCCCAATCCATTTACCAATATGGGCTAACTTCCAAGTACTCCAGTGCTCTTTTACTTTTATTTTATTCTTTATTTCTTGCTGTAATTGCTTGGGTGTTATGTAGTTGTTTAAGCAAATATTAATTCCCGATGAGTAATTGCGTGTATCGTTGCCGAGAGAAATTGCACCTCGAAGATTCACTGGGTAAAACCAGTAATAATTTTGATTACCATCTATCAGGTTATCTGCGATAGCCTTGTTGAGTGACCACATAAGAAAGGTGCTAAAAGCAACACGATTTCTTTTAGCATTTCTTTTAATGAGTAATGTATTTTCTTTGTCAAAAAATACATTAAGAATAGTGGCGGTATTATCATTACTACAAGGGTAATTTTTCTTCCAACGGATGCTTTTAGATGGGATATAGTTAGTACTATTTTTGTTCTTATTTTTCTCTAATTTTCTTAGCTGGTAGAGCTTCCAAAAACTGGGTTCTGATTTCTCACCACTTTGTGGGAGTTGTCGACAAGGGTATCCTTTTTCTCTTAAAACTGTTGCGATCCCCCCTATACCATCCATTTTACTGTGCGGGAACTTATGCCAATGAGTCTCTCCATTCATCTTATTCATTGGACCAATGTTCATAGCGTCGCTAATGCCTAATTCTTTTCTTACATCAAACCACATAGCGATATAATCCTTAGGGGATTTAGAGACTTTAGAGGATTTCATATTTCTCTCCTTATAAACGTGAAGGTTCTAAATAAAATAGAGTGGGTGAGTCCTGCTCAGCTTGATGCTTCAGATATTCAGGTTTGTCACCATAACTAGCAAGATAATGATTGCTCGTTATGGTATGACTTTTAAGATTTTTTAATGCTTTATGCAGGGGGTCGCGTTTATCAAAGCCAACGATTAATGCATCGTTTTCTGAATTTTTATACTCACATAAAATACGAGATAATATTTTTTCAAGTATTTCTGGCTGATTATCTTTCAGTAAAATTGAATGCAAGCTCATGTAATTAGCCAATAAACCTGCGGATGGCAAGTTTAAACCACCTAAAAATTTTCGAGTTATATTATTAATTAGACGAAGAAATTTCATACTACCGTGATAAGACAAGAATCGAGTCTGTTTAAAGTCTTTTTGATTCCAAGTGCCGACAACACCTATTAGTTCTTCCTTGTTATGATATAAAAAAAAGTCATTAATATCTAAATTACGATAATACGGGTCTTTACTGCCAATTTTTTTGAAATCATAGCAAGGGTAAAACTCTTTTTGTTTAGCATGCTGGTCAAAAAAATATTGAATGTTGTCTACATCGTTTGTCGTAGCACGCCGAACCTGCTTACAGGATTGAGAATATGATTTATTTAAAGCCACCATGTGTGTAACGAATTGACCAGCAAGGTGATACGTTGGTAGCGATAACCGCCCGCTGCCAACGGTCTCTATTGAGGCTTTGTTTTCATCAAGAATGACGGTTTGCATCCATTCGTCTTGCATTAATTCTTTATACTTCTTGAATAGACGAAATAACGTACGACCCCCTTTGTAATCTTGATGGATTCTTAAGTCATTTCCGTAGCGTGTTAAACGCTTCTTTTCGTTAACGTAAACCTCTCGCTTACCAATACTAAAGGAAGCGACCAGTCGGCTATTGTGAATATCCTCCATTAACCAGACTTCCTGTTCACTTGTTGTGATACCGGTTGCGTGAAAATAATTGGGTTGGCGTTCAAAATTAAGGCTTATTTTTCCTTCTTGCGGAGTATCATTAATGAGTTGCAATAATGCTGCCGAATCTTCAGCTTGAGCTAAGCGAATAGTGTATCTAAGGCTCATGCCGGTTCACCGGTCATTGTGTGTTTATTGTTTGAATGGCCAAATCTTGAATTATCAAAATCTCTTATCATTAAAAAATTTTGGTTTTGCCAAAGTATTAACGGCTCTACTTTAATATTACCTTTTACCATACCTTGCTCAACTTTATGGTTCGCGTATAAAGCTAACGCATCCTGTTTAATACAAACACGAGCACATCCCAGCTGAGTGAGTTCGCGGGCTAGTTGATAATGAAAATGCTGAGCGAGTATTTTCTCTAATGATTGCGCAAGCTGATCTTCTCTTTCTGCTACAGTGTCTTCACATACAGAAACGTCATTCTCACACAGTAATAAATAGCATGGTCTACTCTGATGATCGTTAGCAGGCATTGCTATAAGGGTAATCGGCGTTATATCGTGTTCATTATTAAATGTATTTAACAGTTGAATCGCCGTCTCTGGCGAAAATTTTTCTCCCACCATGTCTGTACCCTCAATGCGCCCGATAAATTCAAAGCATGGGCAGAGATCAATAAATTCGGTGACTTTTAACTGATCTTTCATTGCGTAGCGTAATAATCCATTAGAGGAGCTAATGATGGGACGTACATTCATACCCATTGATAGTTGCCAGCTGTTGATTATTTTCTGATTGGATAAATCTTCAAATTCATAAAAGTGACTATTAACCGCGAGTGGAAATTGAGTTCCGTAGGGGATGCTCGTTACACCTTCAGTCGCCCATAACCCTTTACCTTGGAATTTACTATGGGGGAATATTTGCTGTAGTTTGTTCGCCCATATTTTAGAGGAGGAAGTATCCCATGCACTTATCAGTGCGAGTCTCGGCCATACCGAAGACGTGAAGTTTGCGTCTATTTTTCCCTTCCAGCGCTTTAATATTTTAGATGATGCTATATTTTTAGGAGCCTTTGTATTGTTTAGCCCTGTATATTTACTGGGCCATTGACCTGATGCCAAAACCTGAGTGATCTCCGTTTTATGTTGTTGAATAAACTCAAGTAAGCTCAATGCAAACGTAGGGCTCCACACAGATATAAAGCTGAGATCTGAGCAAGAGAGTAGGTAACAGGCTGTTGCAAAAAATGATTCGTCAGAAGATTCTGCTAAAGAAATAGATTCAGGGACTGCCATAGTTCCTGTCATAAAAATCTGTTTCCACCAAGGGAGCAGTTGCAGGTCGTTATTAATACTGGCAGTTAGTTTATTGCGCAGATCACTGGGAACCCAAGAAAGAGACCAATAGTGTTTACCTTTTTTTATCTTTGGGTAATTGCGATACATATTCGCTAGCCAAGGAGCGATGGCATTATCCAGTTCCTCTAAGAATGGCTTTGTATAAGGAATCCATTTAATTTTTGATGTTGAGCCGCTAGTAGGTTGATAGCGCTGGCAATCATGATTTGTCAGTAGGTTTTTATATGCAGCCTGCTGTTGTGCGATTGTTTCAGACCAATACTCGTACTCTGTTATTGGTACGTATTTTTGAAACTCTTTTAAGCTGCTATTAGAGCTAAGCTTATGTTTTAGTGCATTTTCACTATTTTCGATGCTATTTAAAATGCCCTTTAAAATAGTATTTTGCGCAGTTTTTATATCCTTACAGGCGAATAAAAATTTATCTTCTCCTTTTTTAGATAATAAATAAGATGCTTGATGAAGAGCTCGACGGAGTATTGATGTGAAAAAAACCATTATGAGGGCTCCAATATACGGTCTTTATTTTCCTCTTTAGTGCCTTCGATATTCTGCGTCGGTGATTTATCTACCGCCTTATCTATTGTTCTGTTTTTCGCCAATACATACTTTTTATGGGCGTTTTTATTCTTTACAGAAAACAAATTTTTTCGCATAAAGCGCCACATCATATGAAGGGATACTTCGCCAACACAAGGCAGTTCTGTTCCTTGCTGCCAAGATGGGTTGAGCTTGGTAAAGTGACGGATGTCAAGATTTTCGTCTGTCATATCGGGGGTTATGTCTGCAACATCATCTTTTAAATATTGATAATCATCACCAAAATTTAATAGTCGATCATCCTTGTTGTAAGCATCTGGATAAAGTTGTTCACAGTACTCATCAACAATGGATTCTAGTTTGATATTGTTTTTTTTGTGGCTAGGGTAGTGTTTTGGAAAGTTATTAGTGAGTAATAAGTAGGTTTTATACCCTTTTGAAATCAATAGCCAAAAGACAGATGTTTTTGGGTTCTTTATCTTTGTCTTTAATAGTTGTTTAACAAACGTTTTTTGTAGCTCTTTATTTCCCCAGTATTCTTTCTCAACTACGGTATCACCACTAAAGATACCAATGGATTTCTTGTCGCCTTTTATTATGTTCAATTCTGTCCAGGTACTGAAGCCTATTATTTTTTTGGTGTTTTTTTCTTGTAAAATAATGACGCCTGTTTTTTTACCCATGTCAGTAACAAAGTTATGTAAGTTGGCATTGTGGTAATACTGAACAAACACTCTATGCATTTCTAATAACTGTAGAATAGAAATGTATTGAATTTTTTTAAAGCAGGCTGTTATTTTTATTTTATTATTATTCATGAAAATCTCAAATGCGATAAATTACAGACAATATAAATCCTTCAGATAATTCTGAAGAGTTGAATTTTAGATGTTATTTAATAGCCGTTTAACTAAGTAAAAACTTACTTAGTTAGGCTGAGACTTATCGGTCGATTATTTTTCATGATGTGCATCCATTCATTTTAGAGTGTGGTGATTTTTATTTTATTATTTTTCATTAATGCTTATTTGTGGCGGCTAGTAAATCATAGATGAAAAATAATAAAAGAATTTTTATCTAAAATAGTACGTCAGTTCTTCAAGTATTAAATATTAATGTAAGTTTTTTGTAAATGATGAAGAAAGTGAACCTAGTTCCTTTTTTGTAAAAAGGATTCTTGTTATTGGGGATATTTTAATCAATTTATATTATTAATAAATATAATGTAAGTTGTTAATTATTTTTGTATTATGAAGAATAATTAAATTAATACAAAAGCATTACTTGTTTTTATTTATTTAAAGTTAAACGTAAGTTTTTAAATTTTAGAATTGAATTTAAGATTTGAATTTAAGTATTATGTTGGACAAATAGTGACATCAAAGAACGCGCGTTTGATAAGCATTCTAGATAACTCATGTGTTTATCTAAGCTTTGATAATTGACGAAAACTAACGTCGCTATCTTTTAGCACTATAATTGAGGATGTTAGTCTTTAATATACTTGAATGTAGAAGGGTATGAGTAATCGCTAATCTAAGCGTTGACATATCAGAGCTTAAAAATGGGTCTGTTTCAATCGTCATCTTGAACACTTTTGTGTACGTTGTTTAGTGCTCGCCTTAGTCTTACCATTATTTTATGTTCATAATGAGAGTGATCTGAGTCTGAGTATTGTCTAGCTTTAAATACTCTACTGTCGTTGATAAGTGATCTTTGTCTTTAGCAAGTGATTTTCAGTGTTATTGATTGCGTTTTCTTCGTTTTAGCGATGGAACCCATGCACTTAGTTGTACATTTAATTCAGGGGCGAGAGTGATTTTTTTTGTCACTGACTTTAACACCTCTGATACTAATATTTTTTCTATTAACCTTTGAGGAAATTAAGTTTGCCAAGCTCTGCATGAATTGAGTGTCTGCAGTGACTAATGGATCAACGGTCTCGACAAGACTTGAACTATATATCTTTATTGCAGATTGTTGACTGCCAGAATCTTCATCTTCGACGAAATTTTAGGGTGAATCAGTGTTGGGTGAGTTAACTGCCCGTGAGTAAGCATTATTGTATTTCGGTCTGTGACGTAATAACAATTGTTGATTAGGTATGACGCTTTATTGTTTGAATAATCAGAAATTTATGAATGAGAAAATTATAACGTCGATTGTTGGCGTTTTCTTTAAAATCAGCCGAATAATAAGATTCAAATTTATCAGCAGAAATTTCAAACACCCAAATCCCCGCGGGAAACTCACTGGATAGGCTGTTATTGATCGCAGTTAGTAGGCTTGAATCTTAAGACTTTTTATCATCAATATACCAACAAGCGTTTAGGCAAATTAGGCGGATGTCACAGGTTTATCGCCGTTCCATGGAATAAAATCGTGAGGATGAAAGATTTCCTTTTCACTCGCACGGTGAAAGTATTCTTGCTCTATAAAGTCATCTCGGGCTTTCGAGCTTCAGAAGCATGGTTCTATTTCTCACTATTTAGAGTGCCGTTTGGATACTTTCCACGATAACCGCAATGGTTCTTGGCGAGTTTAATGAGTTTTGTTTTTTTATGCACTTAATGCCAATGAAACCTTAAGTTAACTCTTGGCGCTTCGCTAAGCAATATTGCCTTGGAGAGCAGGGGCGTGGGTTGCTGCCGGCATTATCCAATGGGTCATGATCAATCTCATGATATTCAGTTGGTTGCATTATTAAGCGATGTAAGTGGCTGCCAGTTTGGCTTGATCTAGCAACGAGCTGGCTAAATTAATGAAAACTGGTCGTTTTGGCTAGGCTTTTTTTGAATAAACTCTTATGATCAAAGAGCTTCCGTATTTCTCAGGGCTGACTCTTTATGCAAGAGCAGGTAATGCCGCCACCAAAGACTGAATTTCTTTGCAGATGCTTTTTAGCTCTTTTAGTAGTTGTGGGTTCACATCCGACTGTCCTTCATATTCTGCTAAGTTACGATCTTGATGACATTTATCAAGTACCCGCCACTTAGACTTTTTCAGCGCTAACGTATGCTGTAAACACTGAAAAACTAAATAGCGACTTTTAGAGCGATAACCATGCCTAAAAATTCTTTCGCATCAGCGGGTTCTAATTTTAATTGATTAACTTTTACTAAGTTATCAAGTTCTTTCATTTTACCTACGGTGTCGTTAATAAATTAATACGGGGTTGTGCCATCACTTTGCTTAAGAAATTCTGCCCTTCTAGCAAGCGTTCTGCGAACTCAGTAGGGGAGTATAGTGTAGGGTTGATAGGTCGTTGCAGCTGCTCTTCTACCGACTCAAATAACTGCATGATCTCGCTATAATTCAAATCATGGCCGACCAGCATTACATCGACATCGCTGCCAGCATGTTCTTCACCCTTAGCAACCGAGCCATAAATAAAAGCCTGCTCTAGCTGAGCGGCCAAAGGAACTATCGCCGCTTTCAATAAGCCAGAAATGCCAAAGGTCTTTTTAACGATGTTTAACAGTTCGTTAAAAATAGGGGAGGCCTTATTCGCCTGATAGTGATTTTGGTTACCCTGTTTGCTCTTTGTTAATAAACCAGCATCCGCTAATTTGCTTAACTCACGGCTAACCACACCGGTTCCCATCATGGCTAACCGTACTACTTCACTCAAGTAGAAGCTTCTATCTGGCTGACCAAAAAATAATGTTAATACCTTCTGCTGCACCTTAGTAAAAAGCGCATCACCTATGTTTGTCGTCATATGTACCTTAATAGGAAAGAACCCAATATGGGTACTATAGGACCCAAATTGGGTACTGTCGAGAGGTTTGGTCCATATTTATGGGGGAGGTGGATGCTCAATAGAATGCTATTGATTTGTAAGTTGTTGTTTTATATAGATATTTATTGGGTGTTGTGAACGTCTTTTCAATGGCCCGTTCTTTCTCTGAATGGGCACTAATTAACCATTACTGACACCTTAATCTCGATATCTTCGCTATTTGATTTAGCGGCTATGATTGTATTTCCTATGCTATGCGGAGTGCTGCTATTTAAAGTTGATGTTACCTTGATGATTTTCTGACAGTTATCATCACAACCCAGTTTTATTCATCTCACATGAATTGATAGTGTTACTTGTCCGTTGATTTCTGTTTCGGTTGTATAGGCTAGGGTTGTCGATAAGTGACCTTTGGTCTTTAGCGAACTTGATTGCTCGAAAATTCTGAGAGGCTGGCAATTACTGTCTTCTAAACAATTATTTGAATATTTATTAGTCTTCCAACTTTGTACTTCATTTAATGCCAAAATAATATTATTTGAAGTTGTTTCTTCTTGAGTCAGATTTTCGATGCTCACAAAAGTATCATTGATGAAATGGACGTTGAATCCATTCGATGATTCTACTATTTCAGATACACCCGTATCAGCTGTATCAGTATCAGGGTTATTAATCGTCGTTGTTTTTGTCTTTGTTGTTGAGCTCAGGCACTTCATGTGTGAAGCATCGATATTAGCACGGCTGACGTTATTCGATATGTTCAGCTGTATGTCCAATTCTATAGCTTGATCAAAACCTGTTTCATCACTGATTTTTACGCCTTTAATAGAGAGGTCTTCTTTGAGAATCTTAGGAAAGAAGATGCCTGCTATAGCTTCCCAGTATGCAAGGTCAGGTATGGCTAAGGGATCACCAGTTTCAAGGCTACTGACGAAAGATATTTCGTTTGAGTTTTTTTGAATGCCCGATAGCTGAAGGTTATTCACTAACTTCAACTCACCTTGAGTGCTGCTGGATATAGTAAATAAACCATTATCATCTTCTTCAAAATCAACTTTAGGAGAAGAAAGTATTGAGTTAGCGAGCTGCCAGTGTGTGAACACTTTTGGGATGTCGCTAGAGAAATTATAACAATCGTTAATTAAAAAGGAATTTTCTTCTTCAGGGTTGCTTTCGATACTCAGGAATTTATAGCTATGGTAATTAGAAGAATAGTCGGTCGAATTTTCTTTAAAATCTTCATTGTAAAAAGACTCAAAGCGATCTGTTGAAATTTCCAACATCCAGATGCCGACAGGAGATTCTGTTGAAAGGCTGGTATTAATCGTGGGTAGCAAGCTTGAATCAGATGATTTTTTATCATCCTCTGCAAATGGCCAGCAAGCACTTAGGCAAAATAAGCTGATTAAAAGTAGGGTGTTTTTGAATAAAGCTGACATTTAGAAATTCCATTTCATATTGTACAGACACAAAAAAGCCCGCATTTTTCAATGCAGGCTTCTTGGAATAAATGGTGCCCGGAGACAGAATCGAACTGCCGACACGAGGATTTTCAATCCTCTGCTCTACCGACTGAGCTATCCGGGCGACTCTTTGAACGTATTGCTTACTTGCTAGTAAGTGTTCGTTGAGTGCGCGCATTAAACCTGTTATCAGAACTTGGGTCAAGCAATTTCAACAATTAATTTAAGTTTTATTCTTTGTTTTCAGGAACATAGCCATCGGCTTTATCAAAATCTTCACCACTTAAGAACTTGCTACGTTGCTCCGTGAGGTATTTACGGGCTTGTAAATCGATCATATTGAGGTGTTTTTCATTGATTAAGCGAGTCTGGTGCTCTGTCCATTCAGCCCAGGCTTGCTGAGAAACATTTTCGAGAATATCGATGCCAGCAGGGCCTGGGAAAGGCGCTGACGTCAGAGCGGGTAGCTCTTTGTTGTATTTGCGGCAAAGTACGGTGCGAGACATGAAGGAGTACCTATTTTGTATGGGCTATTGCAAGAGCGCTATGATATTTGCTCTAAACGAATGGTATTTAGCAGAGTTTTAACCGGGGCTGCTAAACCTAGTTCTGAGGGCTTTTGTGGATTGTACCAGTGCTGAGTTGATTCCCCTATGTTAGCGGGCCTTTTGCTCAATTGAATCAATACTGGACTAATGTGTAAGTGATAATGGCTAAACGTATGGCGGAAGCTAGGCCAGTCTTCTTGCTGAAAGGCGAGGTCGCCAAACAGAGTTTGGCTACGGCTTAAAGCATTCTCTTCCATTGCCAGTTCAGGAAAGCTCCATAAACCGCCCCAAATGCCTTGTTGGGGCCTCTGCTCTAATAGAATATAACCATCAGGGTCCTGTAGCATAATTAACTGAATGTGCTTTTCAGGCTTGTCTTTTTTAGGCTTTGAGTTGGGGTAGTCTTTTGGATTGCCTTGGGCATTCGCTTGGCAATCAGGGGCTAGCGGGCAAATACCACATTGTGGTTTGCTGCGTGTGCATAAGGTTGCGCCCATATCCATCATCGCTTGGGTGTAATCGTTGCAACGTTCGTTGGGTGTCAGGCATTCAGCGATGCCCCAAAGTTCTTTTTGTACCGCTGAGGTACCAGGCCAGCCTTTGACGGCATAGTAGCGGCATAACACACGCTTGACGTTTCCGTCTAAAATAGCGGCGTTAATTCCCATGCTGATTGAGGCTATTGCTCCAGCGGTTGAACGGCCTATACCGGATAGTTCAATTAACCCCTCTACTGATTGTGGAAAGGTACCGCCGAAGTCAGTGCTTACTTTCTTCGCGCAGTTGTGGAGATTGCGCGCGCGCGCGTAATACCCTAGGCCAGTCCAAAGGTGGAGTACCTTGTCTTGTTCGGCATTGGCGAGATCGTGAACCGTTGGGAACTCTTGCATGAAACGTTCGAAGTAGGGGATCACAGTTGCAACTTGTGTTTGCTGCAGCATGACTTCTGAGATCCACACTTTATAAGGTGTTATGTCTTGCTGCCACGGCAAGTGCTTACGTCCATGCTCATCGTACCAATTGAGTACCGCTTGGCTGAATAAGGCTTGGGTTAGTGGTGCTTTTTTACGGGCAGCAGACATGAGTTAATCTAGTTAAAATGAACGGGTGGCTAGTATAAAGCGCCCCGTACTTATTTACGACCTAGCGCCTTGAGTTTAAGAGATTTTCTTCTTCGCCTGTTTATAATTACTGACTAAAAAGTGATGCAGTTGTGGAAGCGTGAGAGGGCGGCTTAGTAAATATCCTTGGCCATCGTCGCAATTGTTTTCCTTTAAGAAATCCAATTGCTCCTGTGTCTCAATCCCCTCTGCGACGACTTTCATTCCCAGTTTGTGCGCCATAGCAATAACGGCCGATGTGATCGCCATGTCTGTTTTATCTTCAGGTATGTCACTTACAAAGGAACGGTCGACTTTAAGAACGTCAATAGGAAAGCGCTTTAAATACGCTAGCGATGAGTAGCCAGTACCAAAGTCATCAATTGCTAAGTTGATACCTTTGCTTTTAATGGCTTCCATAATGCTAATCGCGGCTTCAACATCATCCATAATGATGCTTTCTGTGATTTCTAACTCTAGGTTAAGCGGATCGATTTTTGATTGTATCAATATATCTAAAACCGTTTGCAATAAGTGAGGGTCAGAAAACTGTTTAGCGGATAAGTTGACGGCTACTTTGGAGTTTTTAGGCATTAAGCCTTCGCGAATAAGTGCCCCCATTTCGTGACAGCTGTGTTCTAAAACCCAGGCACCAATTTTAATAATTTGTCCCGTTTCTTCTGCGATGGGAATAAAGGAGTCGGGTGGAATAAGTCCTTTTTCCGGGTGGCGCCAGCGTACAAGGGTTTCAACGCCGGTAATGGTATTGTCTGCGATGCAAATTTTAGGCTGATACATTAAGATAAATTGGTTGCGTTTGATCGCAATATGAAGTTCTTTTTCAATTTCCAAGTTATGTAAGATAGCGGTATTCATATCTTCAGAGAAAAATTGAAAATTATTTCGGCCGAGTTCTTTAGCGCGATACATCGCGAGATCAGCATTCTTCATTAGCGTATTAGGTTCGATGGAGTCTTCAGGTGTCATCGTAATACCAATACTGACGGTGCTAATGATTTCTTGGCCATTTAGCATAAAGGGGCGAGCAAGAGAGAGTAGAATCTTTTCAGCAACAATACGCACATCATTAGTATTATTAACGTCAATTAATAATATGGTGAACTCGTCACCGCCAATACGGGAAACCGTATCATTTTCTCGAACGTTATTATCAAGGCGGCGAGCAATCTCTTTTAACAACGCATCGCCTATGTCGTGTCCAAGCGTATCATTGATGCGTTTAAACTGGTCTAAATCGAGAAAGAGTAATGCGATAGAACTGTCTGTTCTCTGCACACTCTTTACTGCTTTTGCCAGTCTATTTTTGAATAATCGACGATTAGCAAGACCTGTTAAGGGATCGTAAAATGCGAGGTTTTCCATTTGTATTTGAGCTTTTTTAAGCTCAGAAATATCAGAGACTGACCCTAAGAATCCTAATAGCGTACCTTCTTTAGAATGTAAGGAGGTTGCTTGAATATAGGCCCAAGAAATACTGCCATTTTTAGCTATTAGCCGCACTTCACACGCCATATCTTGATGTTCTGTGACAAGTCTATGCCACAGTTTATTTATGGCAGGGGCATCTTCCGGATGTAAGCTTGCGAACCACGATTGTAAGTCAGGTTCTTGGTGTTTTATGTGGTTGATTTCACGCCAGCGTTGATTAACGTAAATAATTTCACCTGCTGGGTTGATTTGAAAAATGCCAACAGGTGAAAGTGATGTTAGTTTTCTAAATTTTTCTTCACTGCTTTTTAATGAGTTGTGTTCGCTTTCTATTTTACTCAGCAGTTCATTAAAAATATCCGCAAGTTGTCCAAGTTCGTCGTTATGTTGCTTTTTGGCGCGAATAGAAAAGTCATTACGTTGAATGATATTGCTTATGGTGTCAGCCAACAATCTGAGCGGGCTTGTCACCACGCGCTGTAAGCGTGTTGCCAATAATAGGGTAATGAAAATGGCACTTAACAGAATACACATAGCGAAAAAGCTGACTTGCCTAAAACGCTTCATAATATCGCCGTCATGGCAGGCAATGTAGAGGGTACCAATCACTTGATTATCGAGTTTAATGGGAAAATACTGTTCGACGAATGAAGATTCATTAGTTTTTAATGTCCCCATCATTTGGGGGCAATCTTTTACGTTTTTGAGCGAAGAATGACTGGCCGCCAGCACGTTTTCTTCATCATAAATGCACGATTTTACAACACTACTATCTGCTGCGAGTGATGAGAGATTGCTGCGTAATAACTTATCATCGCGAAATATCAATGCGGCGGTTGAACGCTCAGAAATGACTTGTCCAAGTACCGATATCTTTTTATTTAAGTCTTGGTGACCAAAGAACAGTTCTAACGATAAAAAGGCGATCGTCGTTATCAATAGAATGAGGGTGCTTGTTGTAACTGCGATAATTACAAATTTAGTACGAACTGTTTGGGCATTTAATAGGTTCATTTGCTAAATTTGCCCTTGTGTATACACGGCCGATGCAATTTCAATTAAATTTGCATTAATAGACAGTCCAGCTTCATAGGCTGTTTGAAGATTGATTTTTATATCGGCATTTTTTTCGACGAGATCGAGTTCAATAATGCCACCTTCTTGGGCGAAATTCTTTCTCTCGCCGATGGTCAATATGCTGTTTGAAATTAAACTATAGTAGTTTTTTTGGATGACGCTATTGGGGATTAGTTTATGAACAAAGAGAATGTCGCATTGAGATAGTTGATTATCTTGGTTGATATAGTGCAGTTGAATTTCATGCCCCTGACTTTTTTGTAAATGAATTTCTTGCCAATTATTTCGTGCAGGGTTCGTTGCAAATAAACATAACTTTATGGATGAATTCTTGGCTAGTGAAGTAGGCCAATGAATAAATTTAGTCAGTTGGAGTAAATAATCGACTTTACGAGTATCTTCTTTGGGGTGCTCAGAGGACTCAACTGCAAAAGCAGATAACAGTATTGGGATTAGAACTGATCGAAAAATATTAGCAGCCATATTTTTACTATACCGCACTCCACAATAAAGACCATTTAATGATATAGAGTTTAGCTGTTTTATAGCTGAATTGGAGTTTTTCTAGAAAA
>JBNMPQ010000011.1:0-24054 GCA_051276935.1 Oleispira sp.
TAACCTTGTCATGACGAACCAAAGGTAGATGATGAACATTGTGGCGCAGCATTAATAACTTCGCTTCATAGACGTAAGCATCATGGCCAATAGTAATTAAGTCGGTCGACATAACATCGCGTAAAGGGGTTTCGAACGATAGGCCTTCGGCCAGAACCCGTGTTCGAAAATCACGATCCGTCACAATCCCCAGAGGCAACGAAACTCTGTTATTACCCCCCTCTTCTGCAGCGGTTTCATCGACACTGCGTTGATCAAAAATAACCACCGACGATACGTTTTGTTCCGTCATTTTTTGAGCGCAGTCGCGTACAGTATCGTCTGCGTTTAAATAAACAGGCCCACTTTGAATAATGTCGCGTACACGTACGGTTGCCATATCATTTTCGTCGGCTTGTTTTTGCACAACCTGCTGCAACGTAGAGTGCTCATTGGTCTCAAAATAATCCCCAAACTCACCAAAAAGATCACACATTTCGAGGAACTTTTCGGCGGGGATGCGATAAATCAACGTATCTTCCAACGCGCGAACAGGGTAGCGAACATGGCCATTCAAAAGAATACCCATTTGGCCAAATACATCACCAGGTTCTAAGCGATTAAAAAGCTCACCGGTTCGGCGAAAAACTTCAACCGAACCCGACCGGATCATATACAGCGCATCGATAGACGCACCGTGATGTAAAATTTGACTTTGAGCTTGGTAATAACTGACTTCTATCTGGCCGCACAGTGAAGCAATTTCTTCTGCGGGCAAGCTATCAAAGGGTTCGTATGCGCTGACGAAAGCGATGATGTCTTGAATCTCGATTGACATGTCTGAATCCTATTCCATTCATTATGCTCGGTGTAGCAAAGCATAATGGCCCCTTAATAACACGTTGACTACCCTTTATCTGCATCCTATCTTTTTAACCTTTTGGCCTTTTAATTTTTATACCTTGTACTTTTTAAAAGACATAAAAAAACCCAGCTCATCTCTGAGCTGGGTTTTTTTATTAGATAAACTAAAGCACGTTACCGCTTAGGCAGCACTTGCTTCGCGCTTAGCTTTTTCTTCGTCTTTTAATTCGCGACGTAAAATCTTGCCGACGGGTGTCATCGGTAAATCATCGCGGAACTCTATCTGACGAGGAAGCTTATAACCCGTCAATTTATCTTTGCAGTAAGTTTTAATATCTTCAGCCGTCAAGTTTGCGTCCGATGCAACAATATAAAGCTTAACCGCTTCACCTGTTTTCTCGTCTGGAACACCAATCACCGCGCAGTTTTCAACGCCAGGATGACCCGCAACAACGTCTTCAACTTCATTGGGATACACGTTAAAGCCCGATACGATGATCAAATCTTTGATACGATCTACAATTTTAACAAAACCATCTTCATCAATAACCGCAACATCACCGGTACGCAACCATTCACCATCTGGTGTAAAGCTATCTTTAGTCGCTTCAGGACGATTCCAATAGCCTTTCATTACTTGTGGCCCTTTAACGCAAAGCTCTCCGCGTTCACCAATAGCAACTTCTACACCGTTATCGTCAATACACATAAGAGCCGTACCAGGCATCGCTTGCCCAACAGTGCCCATACGCTCAAGACCACCAGCAGGGTTCATCGTAACGGCAGGGGAACATTCGGTTAAACCATATGCTTCAGAAACACCACTCCCAGTGATTTCTTTCCAACGCTTAGCAGTATCATCTGGCAAAGCAGTACCGCCTGAAAGCGTTAACTTCATTTCACTGAAATCAATTTCTTTAAAGCGAGGGCTTGCCATTAGCGATACAAACAACGTGTTAAGACCAACTACACCGGTTAACTTCCAAGGCTTCATAAAGCGAATGAACGTTTCAGTATCACGTGGGTTTGCAATCAACACACTGTGATCACCTAATTCAAACAAGGCCATTAAGTGAACTGTAAATGAATAAATATGATAAAGCGGCAACGGTGCAACAATAACCGCCTGTCCATCACCCTTCATTTTCGAACCATCAGCTGTCGTTTGACCTAGAGCAGCGGCAGACTGAAGCATGTTGGCCACTAAATTGCGGTTGGTTAATTCGGCGCCCTTAGCAACACCAGTAGTACCACCGGTGTATTGCAATACGATCGTATCGCTAGGGTTCTTCATATGGTTTTCTTGGAAACCCTTGCCTTTACCGAGCTTCAAACACGTACGGAAAGAAACCGCTTCAGGAAGGCTATAAGCCGGTACCATCTTTTTAATGTGCTTCGCAGCAGCGTTAATTAATACACGTTTAAGACCAGGTAACATATCAGCAAGACTGGTAACAATAATGTGCTTAATGCCCGTTTGATCTTTAACGCCCTGTACTGATTTTGCGAATACATCCATGCAAAGCAGCGCTTTAGCACCGGAGTCATTAAATTGGTGCAGCATTTCACGTTCGGTATACAGTGGGTTCGTATTCACTACTCGTAAACCAGCACGCAATGCGCCATACATAGCAATAGGATATTGCAGAATGTTTGGCATTTGAATCGCGATTGAATCACCCGGTTTTAAGGTCGTGTGATTTTGAAGATAGCTAGCAAATGCTGCGCTGTATTCGTCGATTTGACGATAAGTCAGCGTATGACCAATGCTGGTAAATGCAGGACGATCTGCATAACGTTTAAATGAATTTTCAATGACTTCAACGACAGTATCATATTTTGATAGATCAATAGTATCCTGAACGCCTGGTGCACGTTTACCGTCCCAAAAAGATGCTTCCACATTAACCCCCTAGCAATAATCGCTATTTTAGTAAATCACACCATCAAAGAAAATTTATTCTTATGAACTGTATGTGACTTTTATTGTTTATTATTAATATTCGTATCGACACTATGACGTAATTTTGGCTTGAGTTGAAGTACTATTCGTGACAGGATTTCAGTCATGTTACGCCAAAGGTTATTTTCATGACTTCGACCTATTCTCAGCAGCGGCCTTTTTTAACGACGGATTACTTAACCCAGCTAATCACGCTCATAAAACAGAAAGGGTTTTCGGCTGAACAAGTATTAATGAATACTCAGCTGAATGAGCAAGCAATGCATCAGAACACCCGCATTTCGCCAATGCAATATCATACCGTTGTCGAAAATGCGCTTTCATTAAGCCAAGACCCCTTACTGGGAATTAAGCATGGCCAAGGGTTAAACATTGCAAGCCATGGTTTTGTCGGTTTTGCCGCAATGGCAGCAGATGATTTAGATCAGGCGCTATCACTGGCCATCCGTTATGCTCGAACACGCACATTACTGGCAGATATTCGATTTCATAAAGAAGACGATAGCGCTGTGGTGCAGATCAACCGCTTAGCCGCGATGCCAAGTACCTTTCCTTTTGTTGTAGAAAACATCATCTCTAGTTTTCTTGGAGTAGCGCGTTTTTTAATTAACCAACAAGATGAAATGTCCGCCGTTGTAAAGCTCAATTATTCACCGCAAGCCCCACCGAGCGAATACGAACGATTGCTGGGTGTACCAGTATTATTTAATCAACCCCATAACCAAGTCTGCTTTCCTGAGTATTTATTAGACGTTCCGGTCTCTACCGCTAATGCCATGTCTCGTGGGTTGGCTGAGAGTGAATGTGAAAAGCTTTTAACACAACTGGATCAAGGGCAAGATTTGGTTGTTCAGATTCGCAATAAATTGGATCAAATGAACGCTTTTCCAACCCTGCCAATCATGGCTAACGCAATGAATAGCAGCCCAAGAACCATCAACCGTCAATTGGCGCAACTCAATACAACGTATCAGCATATTTTGGATGATATTCGTCGTGAAAAAGCGATTGAGTTACTGAGCCACTCTAAAATCAACATCGAACACATAGCAATTAAGCTAGGTTATAACGATCCATCGAATTTTGGCCGCGCCTTTCGTCGCTGGCTCGGGAAGAGCCCCAGGGCCTTTCGTAAAGAACTTTAAAGAAATACAAAGAAATATGACACACGTCTTACTTTTAGAATTTTCATGTCCAGTAAAGCGACTATTTAGACCAAGAGGTTTACATTTAGCACTTAATCATTAGGATATTATGGGTAGCGACATTCTCAATCATAATAAAAAAGCAACAACAGACAATGAACAGCTTAAGTCACAATAATGCTCAGCGCCCATTACAAACAGCGCTAGGAAAAGCCGTTAATGGCTATTTCCAAGACAATAATCTTGATAAAACAGGTAATAATGCGCTTTATCGCAAAGCCATGATTATTTTATGCATGCACATCGCTTCTTATGCCTGTTTTTTTATATTATCCGAGCCTTATACTTGGTTAGCTTGGACATTCCATGGTTTCACGACTGCTTTGATTGGCTTTAATATAATGCACGACGGCGCTCATGGAAGTTTTTCTAAAAATAAAACGCTCAATTCTTTGGCTGCTCATTCCTTTAATGTAATTGGCGGTGATGCATTTTATTGGCAACAGAAACATAATTTAAATCATCACCCCTATACGAACGTTGCCGCCGCCGATGAAGACATTGAAGCTTTTGGCTTATTACGTATGAGCCCAGATAAACCACACTATTGGTTCCACCGCTGGCAGCATATTTACGTTTGGGCACTGTACCCTTTAACCAGTTTATTTTGGTTCTTCGGGTTAGACTTTTTAGCCTACTTTAATCAAAAGGTTGCCGAGCAAGAGTTTTCACAAAAATACCAAAAAAAAGATTCAGCTGTCTTTTGGTTAAGCAAAGCCTTTTACATCACACTTTATTTAATCATCCCCAGCTATTTTTTAAATTGGGAAACCGTACTCATTGGCTTTTTATGCCTTCATGCAGTGATGGGTTTTTTATTCGCTGTGGTTTTTCAACTTGCTCACATCGTTGATAAAACTGAATTTCCTCAGCCAGATAAACATGGCAATCTGCCTTACGAATGGGCTGCCCATCAACTTGCCACCACGGCTAACTTTGCCACAACCAGTAAGTTTACGACCTGGTGCGTAGGGGGTTTAAATTTTCAAGTTGAACACCATTTATTTCCTAGAATTAGCCATATTCATTACCCTGAATTGCATCAAATAATCCGTGAGGCTTGCGCCGAAAATGGGATTAAACATCATGAATATAGCAGCGTAAGAGAGGCTATTTTAGGGCATATAAGGCACTTAAAAACGATGGGGACCTCTGAGCCGCTTCAAGTAGCCCAAACTTAATAAAGGTTAATTTTCAGCTCCTAGTTGATAACCCAAGCCAAGCAGATTATCTTAGCGCGCCTGTCTTCTTTGAAGAGCAGGCATATTTTCACGATTAGAAAATTTCAGCAAATTTTAATATTAGGTGATGGTTTATGGAATATCCGCAGTTTTTAGTTATTGATGCAAGCTCTTTCGAGCTCGACGGACATCCCATTGCGATTGCTTGGTCTTTAACCGATGGCACGATTAA
Organism: Oleispira sp.; assembly: GCA_051276935.1. GTDB lineage: Bacteria > Pseudomonadota > Gammaproteobacteria > Pseudomonadales > Oceanobacteraceae > Oleispira. The sequence continues at coordinate 5,425 of JBNMPQ010000011.1, forward strand.
GAGTACCCTTCTTCAGCCAGAAGAAAATTGGCATGAATGGGATGTAGGCTTAGAAGACTTGCACGGCATGACTCAAGAGATACTCATCCAGTCGGGCGAGCCCGTTTGGGAAGCAGTAAAAGAATTTGAGTTTGATTGTGAAAATTCAATTTACCTAGTGCAAGACGCCGAACGTACCATGGAACTGTTAGAGCGTATGTATGACGCTTACGATAAAGAACCAGGTTCAGATTTAATCGGCATTCATGAATGGCACAAAAGTGAAACCGAAGAACGCTACCAGATGATGGAAGACATACGCAGCGACCTAGAGCTCAGTCCGTATCGCTGCGAAGACAATGTTCGTTTGATGCTTGAAATGTGGGCTCGCGCGAACGATGCAGGACATCGTAGCCCATTAAGCGATTAACCGTTAAAAACCTACCAACCCATGAGTTCTTTCACAAACGGTTTAGTCAATTTACGTTGCGCCGATAGCGAGGCTTGATCAAGATCGGCCAATAGATCAAACAACCCTGCCATATCACGGGGTCCGCGAGTCAAAATATAGCGCGCGACCTCTTCGCTCATGTTCAAACCACGACCACGAGCCCGTAATAACAACGACTTTAATTTATCCTCATCTTCCATCGGCTCAAGCTGATACGTAATACCCCAGCTTAAACGCGAAGTTAAGTCAGGAAGCACGATACCATTATTACGAGGGCTATCTTTCGCCGCTACCAGCATGCGTGAACCGGAGTCACGAAGGCGATTAAATAAATGAAACAATGCCTCTTCCCACTCAGGCTTTCCTGCAATCGCCTCGATATTATCCAAAGCAACTAACTGCAGAACTTCCAAATCTTCAAAGACCGCAGGGTCGTAAGCAACCAACTCATCCATCGGTAAGTAAACAGCCTTATGACCTAAACCTTCAGCGTAATGGCACGCGGCCTGCAATAAATGACTGCAACCTACACCCTTTGCGCCCCATAAATAAATAAACGGCTCACCCGTATCGCGCCACTGGTCCTGAATCGAATACACTACCTGCGCATTAGGGCCGGCAAAATAATTAGCAAAGCGTGCATCATCTCTCACCGAGACCGGTAACGTTAGCTGCTGCGCTTGAGCTTCAATAGCCATTTAAAGCACTCCTAGACGCTACTGCGCCCACTCAAATTCTTTTTCTTGTAAACTGAATAATTTATTATCCAATCGTATAATGCGTTGCACTTTATCCCAGCTTCCCTCTAGGCTTAAATATAACTGCAGATTGTCCCTATCTACCTGTGCCACTTCAACCAAACGTACGCCAGAGATACTTTGCAAATAGGCTAATACCTTCGAATAATCGCTGAAATCTTTCACTTTTTTAACCACAATACGAAGGCCTGATCGACCATTCATAGGATCTGATTTAATCGCAAATTGATCAGCAAAAAACCTTCCCACTTTCGTCGATACATTTGTGAGTGCCGCTAACGGCGAATCACCCTCCGTTAATATCGATAAATTCTGATCGCCTCGCATAAGTATTCCCTCATACTGCCAAATGCCCTCAGCAGATTGATTGAGTTTACCGGCCAGAACGGCGTCTGCCTGATAACGAACAGAAGCCTTAACAATAGAATCAGAAATGAGCCACCACAATTGATTCAGAGGCAATGCCGACTGATCTTCAAGATCATTGATTGGCCATAATATGGGTAAGCCACGTTCAGAAAACGCCCGGCCAAGACGTGTTCTCCACTCAGAAGACTGCTCAGAAATTAATAAACGTCCTTCAGTATCAAGCCCGTTACCCGAAGTTGTTTCATCCGTATCTGACTCAAAAGTAACCGCACCGGCATCAGCAAGCGAGCGAGAAGATTCAACCGCTAACCAGTTCAATAATAATGGGCGATTTTCGCCCCAGATAGGCACTTGCGCGCGTCTCATCAAAGGAATCAACAAAGCTTTACTAAACCAAGCCTGCAAATAAACTTGATCATCAACATCATCTTGATGGTAACTAAAGCCCTGCATATAGCGCAAAGCATTTTGACTGGCCTCAACCAAGGTACGGTTTTCCAAAACCTCTTGATAGCCAGATACCTTGATCAATAATTGCTGAAATGCCCACTGCACTCCCAATTCACGGCTTTCTTCACTCTGATCATCCACCGCGACACTGATGCGATAAAGATCGGACACGTTCACCGCAAACGCATTAAAACTTAATAAACACAAACATAAGACGAAAAGACGCACACACAATCCCTGCTTTAATGTAAATAGAAAGGCGCTATTGTGCCACTCCCGCACGCCATGAGCCAGCCAAACCGCGATCCCAATATAATCGCCGCATAATTACTGCACAATATCCGTGCACCTCAGCGCACAAAGAGGTAGAATATGTCGCCTAAAATTTCCACATTTAGTTAACCTTTTAGCCCTGCTAATTAAGCACTAAATGACACACAGCGAACGACGAGACGTAAACTGATGAGTGATCAAAAACCCCTAAGTTACAAAGATGCTGGCGTTGATATTAATGCTGGTAACGCCCTAATTGAACGAATTAAAGGCGTTGCTAAACGCACTCGTCGCCCAGAAGTCATGACTGGCCTGGGTGGGTTTGCCTCTTTATTTGAGCTGCCTCAAGGATACAAGCAACCTGTATTGGTTTCTGGCACTGACGGCGTAGGCACAAAATTACGACTAGCCATGGACATGGGCAAGCACGATACCATCGGTATCGATTTGGTTGCCATGTGCGTTAACGACTTAATCGTTGGCGGCGCTGAACCCTTATTTTTTCTAGATTATTATGCAACGGGCAAACTAAACGTTGATATTGCAGCAGACGTTGTTAGTGGCATCGGCGATGGTTGTGAAATGGCAGGTGTTGCCTTAGTAGGCGGCGAAACCGCTGAAATGCCAGGTATGTACGAAGGCGAAGATTACGATCTTGCAGGCTTCTGCGTCGGCATTGCTGAAAAAGAAGAAATCATTGACGGTTCTAAAGTTGCGACGGGCGATACCCTAATCGCGCTAGCGTCTTCAGGCCCTCACTCAAACGGCTATTCACTAGTCCGTAAGATCATCGAAGTATCAAACGCCGATCTAGATCAAGACCTTGATGGCCAGCCATTGAAAGATGCGTTGATCGCACCGACTAAAATCTACGTTAAATCAGTCCTTAAACTGATTAACGCCAGCGAAGTGCACGCACTTTGTCACATCACGGGGGGTGGCTTCCAAGAAAACATCCCACGCGTTTTGCCCGCAACAGCAAAAGCGGTGATCAATACGAAGAGCTGGGACCTTCCTCCTGTTTTCAAATGGTTACAAGAAAAAGGCAACGTAGATGCTTTCGAAATGTACCGTACCTTCAACTGTGGCGTAGGCATGATTGCTTGTGTTCCCGCTGATAAAGCCGATTCAGCCGTTGCTTTGTTAAACGCTGAAGGCGAACAAGCTTGGATCATTGGCCACATCGAAGATGCGGTTGAAGGCGAAGATCAAGTCGATCTTGTTGGTATTAACAAGACAGGTCGATAGTCAATGCAAGCAAGCGAAGCTGAAAAGCCCCGTATTGTGATACTGATCTCTGGTACGGGCAGCAACATGGCTGCTATTGCCGAGGCCATTAACACTGAAGAGTCTGATTCAGGCATCGATGCTGAAATCGTTGGTGTGATCAGTAATCGTCCTAACGCGGGAGGCTTAGAAAAAGCTCAAGCGATGGATTTACCTACTGACCTCATCGACCATACACTTTACGCCAGTCGTGATGAATTCGACCATGCTTTAATCCGTATGATCGAAGACCTCAAGCCTGACCTCGTCGTATTAGCCGGTTTTATGCGTATTCTGACCGCCGATTTCACCCGCTATTACGAAGGACGTTTATTAAACATCCATCCCTCGTTATTGCCGAAATACCAAGGTTTGAACACTCATCAGCGTGCCTTAGATGCCGGCGATGATCGCCATGGTGTCACGGTGCACTTCGTTACGGAAGAACTGGATGGCGGCCCAAATGCCATTCAAGCCATCGTGCCGATTCTTGATATTGATAACGCTCAGCAATTACAGGCGCGCGTTCATGCACAAGAGCACATCATTTATCCCATCGCGGTTAAGTGGTTCTGTGAAGGTCGCCTAACGATGAAAGGCAACGACGCATTGCTGGATAACAAAATATTACCCGCCACCGGCGTGCAACTAAAAAGCTAATGCTGCTTTAGTTGCCTAGAAGGCCACCAATATTGCATGATTACCATCGCAATCGTCGTGGCCTTCTACTTTTTCCTCTATTGTCATTTCAAGCACTGTCGATATACTGAATTTCTTGATTACTAGAATAATGACTCAACAATGGCCTTTACACGATGTGTTTTACTGCTTTTATTAATACTAAGCAGCCTTACCCAGCTCGCTCTCGCTGATACAGATCAGCCTTACCCTGAATTCACCGCTGATTATAATGCAACGTGGACAGGTGGATGGTTTCCAATCAATGTCGATGCTCAGCGCTCACTTCGCTATCAAGAAGATGGTTCCGCCGTCTTAACGTTTGAAGCAGATTCGGCCATTGCTGGCCTTGAAGAAACAAGTACCTTTCGCTTTTTAGACAATACTATTCAACCCTTACAATATCGCTACCTACGCACAGGTCTGTTTAAAGAACCTGACCGTAATCAACTATTTAGCTGGCAGCAAAAAAATATCATCAACGGTGATGATCAAACAATATTTGAAGGCCACTGGCATGACCAGGTTCAAGATAATCTAAGCTACAACCTGCAAGCGAGCATCGACTTAAAGCAAGGAAAAACTCAGTTTACTTACCCAGTTTTTGATCGTAAAAAAATCAAAGAATTTAAATTTCAAATGGTCGGATTTGAAACGTTAAATACTCAAGTAGGTAATATACGCACCGTTAAAGTAGAGCAAATAGAAAAGAAGAAAGATAAGAAAAAAACATATATCTGGTTTGCTAAAGATTACGAATTCTTATTAGTGCGACTGCAACAAAAGCAAAAAGATGGACAGATGTATCAAATCGATTTAACCGCGGCCAATATCAATGGCAAAACCTTAGGTAAACCTGCCTCTCAATAGGCAGGCCAACCTATCAATAAATAAGCCTAAAATAAAATGTCGCAATTCAATGCCAACGACTTCATTGCCCCTCCCTGCTATGAAGACATTGAGATATTATTTCAAGATGAGCACATTCTGCTCATCAATAAACCCACAAAATTACTCAGTTTATCCGGTAAAAATCCTGCCAATCTCGATTCCGTACATTGCCGAATACGACAAGACTTCCCCAGCGCCCTAATGATTCACCGCCTTGATTTAGGTACATCAGGCATCATGATACTGGCACTCAATAAAGAAATAAGTGCCAAGCTTAATCGTCAATTCAGCGAACGCCTTGTTAAAAAAACCTATACCGCCTTATTAGCAGGTCATACTGCAACAGAACAAGGTCGCATTGAACTGCCCATTACGAAAGGTGAGTTCCCGTACCAGAAAATTTGTCACGATAATGGCAAACCTGCACTCACAGAATATCAATTATTGGCTCACGAAAAATTCCTGCATAACGAACAGGAATACCCCGTTAGTCGCATTATTTTCCGCCCACATACTGGGCGAACTCACCAATTGAGAATTCACAGCCAACAGCTTGGTCACCCAATACTGGGCTGTGATCTCTACAACAGCGCAGATGGCTCAACCGAACACATGGCAGATCGCTTAATGCTGCACGCTACCCGCTTAGAATTTAATCATCCTATTAGTGGTGAACGCATAATTGCTGACTGTAATTGTCCTTTTTAGCATGCCATCCCTGATCGCATCTTTATTAAAACCAACCTAATGCTGCTTATCTCTCCCTTTACCTCTCTTTTTAGGTCGCATAACTAAAAGAGTCTTTACTCTCTCTGCCCATTATTTTCTAATAGGCGGCTATTAGATAATCATTAAATCTCACCTTACTTAGTACTAGGAGAAAATCATGGCCGGCTTATTACCCGATATCGATCCACAGGGGCTATTAGAATACTCAGTTGTCTTTACCGACCGATCTCTTAACCACATGTCACAAACCTTTCAGGGTGTGATGAATGATATTTATAGCAATCTAAATGATGTGTATAACGCTGACGCAACGATTGTTGTTCCAGGCGGCGGTACTTTTGGAATGGAAGCGGTCGCTCGACAATTCGCGCAAGATAAAAAATGTTTAGTGATTCGAAACGGTTGGTTTAGCTACCGCTGGACGCAAATTTTTGAGATGGGCAACATTCCTTCTGAAAGTATTGTAATCAAGGCACGTAAAATCGAAGAAGGTACACAAGCCCCGTTCGCACCAGCACCTATCAACGAAGTTGTCGCGACTATTTTGAGCGAAAAACCACACATGGTATTCGCTCCACATGTTGAGACGTCCTCTGGCATGATCTTGCCTAATGACTACTTAAAAGCCGTTGCGGAGGCTGTTCATTCTGTCGGTGGTTTATTCGTACTCGATTGCATAGCTTCTGGTACGCTCTGGGTTGATATGAAAGATATCGGCATCGACGTTCTGATCAGCGCACCGCAAAAAGGCTGGAGTGCTTCTCCCTGTGCCGCTTTGGTTATGCTAAATGCCAACGCAATGACTGAAATGGAAAAAACCACCAGCTCTAGCTTTGCTTGCAACCTTAAGCAGTGGAATACCATCATGCAAGCCTACGTAAACGGCGGCCATGCGTATCACGCAACATTACCAACCGATGCACTCACCAAGTTTCGTGATGCAATACTAGAAACCAAAGAATACGGTTTCGAAAAAGTCCGTAACGAGCAAATTGAGCTAGGCCAAAAAGTTCGTGCGTTATTAGAAAGCAAAGGCATTAAAAGTGTTGCGGCCGAAGGCTTCAAAGCCCCAGGTGTTGTGGTTAACTACACCGCTGATGCAGACATGCAAAACGGTAAAAAGTTTGCAGCGCAAGGCATGCAAGCGGCGGCTGGCGTTCCACTCCAGTGTGACGAAGGTCCAGACTACAAGAGCTTCCGCTTAGGATTGTTTGGCTTAGATAAACTGCACAACATTGATCGTACCGTTGCTAAATTAGAATCTGTTTTAGATCAGATTTTATAAGGGAATTATTTTATATAATCGTCACTGGGTATGCCAACCGTGTAGAGGTGCACCCAGTGTCGCTATCAATAATCGTCTTTATTCAATAGGCTAAATGTGTTTTTAAAACCCCACTGGCGCATCCTTACCATAGGCGATGGCGACCTTTCTTTTTCTGCTTCTTTATGGAAGGCTTTTAACCCTAAGCAGCTTACTGCCACGGTACTTGATAGCCAGCTAACCTTAGAAAATAAATATCAACATCACGCCATTAAACAATTAAACACAAGCCCAAATCAACAAGTCCTGTTTAACTTCGATATTACCCAACCCGCTTCTTGGCCAAACAGCTGGTCGACACTTAACCATCAAAAATTTGATCTCGTCATATTTCAATTCCCACTCGTGCCTTCCTTCGCAGACTCAAGCCACTTCCACAAAATGGCCGACATCAGTATTAATACCCTAAACCGCTTACTGCTTCGAAAATACCTCATTCATTGCCACGAATACTTTCTGGACCCTAATGGCGAACAGCTTTGTTACATTACCTCGAAAGATGTTAAACCTTATTGCGAATGGAATATCGAAAACAGTCTTAACGAAAAATTAGGTCACATTAAGTACCTAGGATCGATGAACTTCGACATAGAAAAATTCCCCGGATATAAAATCCGTAACGTCGATCGGGATAAACACGTAAAAAATACTCGAGGAGTGACTTATGTCTGGAGCCCTAAAAACGATTTTCTAGACCACGACAGTGCTCTACTAAAATTATTAGAAGGTAAAAGCCACCAAGGGCGACACTATTGTGAAATGTGTAAGGCAGGGCCCTTCATGTCTGAAAGCGATAAAGCATTACATGAGCAAGCGAAAAAACATCAACTCATGCAACGCTATGAAGAGCAATACAAAAAAGTACTGCTAGCAGCTAACGATTAGCCTTCTAGCTGAATCTGAAACGTCTCACCATCACACTCAATCACATCACCCGCAACAATTTGCTTGCGCTTGCGAGTCTCAAACTCACCGTTTAGCTTTACATTTCCGTCTGCGATAGCGGCCTTAGCTTCTGCACCACTAGCACGAATACCTTCGAACTTTATAATTTTATACAGTTCAACAGGCTCTTTGTTGATAAATACTTGCTTCATCGGATTCTACTTAATAATCAAAATAATAAGGCGCTAAAATAACACGAATCACTAGAAATGCCATTATTAAGCGCTTACTACCCGTCAATAAAACCTTTGAGCTAACGAATAACACTTGAGATTCTTAGTTAGTGATCATGCCAACCACCAAGACTTCATCATAAACTAGACCTATAGCTAACATCCAATCAGCCATCATATTCGTATAAACTATATACCAATTAGGAGGTCTTGATATGAACTCTCAGGAAGTAAACCAGCTAATTAAGAACTACCCTGACATACAAGTTCTTAGTCCTGAACAAGAAGCAAGCATTGCAACACAAATGGATGATGCGATGGAGGAGCTTGCACAAGTAGTCTTAGTGCAAGAAAATCTTTTAGAGCAGGTCTGCGATATACTGCTGGCACAATATCAAAGCTCTCCAACGCTGGATGAGTTTTTGACTCAGTATGATCTATTGCTCCTGGCTCGACACAACAAGGCATTGACCAAAGATATACACGTATCTGAAAGCACTTTGTCTGTTAGCCTAGTACGTTTAGAATGTGACCGATCTAATGTGTTTGATTTTCTTCTTTCTCAAGTTAATCAAATAGATATTCCATTAAACGATTATGCTAAAAAATTAAAAAAAGACTATGAAAAAAGTCGTAATAAATTGGTGCAAGGTAACATTCGATTAGTCATGCATATCGCCAAACGCTTTGCTAATAAAGGAGTTGATACTGAAGAACTGATTCAAGAAGGTTCAATCGGATTAATCAAAGCTGCGGAAAAATACAACCTAAACAAAGGCTTCCGCTTTACAACTTATGCTTACTGGTGGATTCAACAGTCAATTAAAAATGCATTAAATCAAAAGCGTAGTTCGATCCGAATTCCTATTAATACTAGCGATCGGATGTTTAAAATAGAACTTGCCAAACAAAAATATTATAACCAACATGAGAAACTCCCAACCTTAAAGGAAATTCAAAAGTTAACGGGATTAAAGCAAGAGCAGATCCTATCGGTTAGTAATATTGGAAACTTGACAGTTTCAATGAATGCGCCTGTCTACGAAGACGGTTTAATGCTTGAGGAAACATTAATTTCACAAGAAAACACCGCCACATATTCCAATGAAAAAATGTTGGGTATTAATGATAAAGATTCTTTGAAAATAATGATCAATAAGTTGCCTAAACGCCAACAAAAAATCGTATACATGTACCACGGCATTGGTATCAGTGATAGCTTAAGTTTTGGAGAGATCGCACCTCAAATAGGCGTAACTTTAGAACGCACTCGCCAGCTGTACCATAAGTCGATAACATTCTTAAGGGAGTTATCCAACATAACAGTAATGCACTAAAAAATATTTTATAAAAAGAAAAATAAGGCCTCGTAGCTTTTGTTACGAGACCTTATTTATTAATAATTATTAAATCAATAAGCTTAAAGCTGTTCTGCAGTAAAGTTCACCAAGTTATCTTTTCCTGTTTCAATATCGATCTGTAATAATTCACTTTTCTGATCTCGCTGTTCTAAATAAATAATCAGCTACTTTAACTTTACCTTGATAAAAATCGTCAGTGTACTTGCCAGACATTAGATCAGTCGATGTAGCATTTGACATTATTGCCCACATAACAATCATCGTCGTTAGTGAGAATAACTTAAGTATTGGCGTTGCCGCTGCTCCAACAATCTCAGCATCTTTCATTGAATTACCCGCTAACCACATCAAACTATTTTGTAATAGTATTCAATAAATTCCTGATAAATTATTTCAAGGTAATATTCGATTAGTAACGCACATCGCCAAAAAATATTATAACTTACATAAGAAAATTAACAGTCTCAATGAATGCGCCTGTTTACGAAGAGGGGTTAATGCTTGAGGAGACATTAATTTCAAAAGACAATACCGCAACATATTCCAATGAAAAACTTTGATTATTAATAATAAAGATTCTTATAAACGATGCTCAATAAGCTGCATAAACGTCAACAAAAATGCGTATACATGTACTACAGCATTGATATTATCCAACTTAACCGCGATGCAGTAAAAAACATTTTATAGAAGGCAAAAAAAAACCTCGTAACTTTCATTACGAGGCTTTTTTATTAACAAAGTTTTAATCAATAAGCTTAGAACTGCTCTGCAGTAAAGTTCATCAACGTATCTTTGCCTGCTTCAATATCCGTTTGGAAGAACTCAGCCTGCGACTTTGCGGTTCTAAAGAAATGATCAGCGGCTTTAATTTTACCTTGATAGAAATCTTCAGTGTACTTGCCAGACGTTAGGTCAGTCGATGCAACATTTGACATTGTTGCCCACATAACACCCATCGTTGTTAGTGAGAATAATTTAAGCATTGGCGTTGCCGCTGCTCCAACAATCTCAGCATCTTTCATTGCATTGCCCGCTAACCACATCAAACTCTTTTGTAGAGTACTCAGTAACGCCTTGCAATGGTCTTTATGCTGTTCGTTTTCTAACTTAGCAACCATTTCATGCATTACTTTGAAATAGGTCTTCGGTAAACGACCACCTTTAATCATGAGCTTACGGCCCACTAGATCAAGCGCCTGAATACCGTTAGTACCTTCATAGATACGAGCGATACGGCCATCTCGGGATAACTGCTCAACTTCCCAATCTTGAGTAAATCCAGATCCACCCATGCTTTGTAATGCTTGGTCAGTAGAGAAATAACCTTCGTCAGTTAAATAAGCTTTAACGATTGGTGTCATGATCTGCACAATATCGTCAGATTCTGCACGTACTGCTTCATCAGGATGATTTTCTGACAAATCAAGATTCATACCGGTCCAATATGCCATGCAACGAGCGCCTTCTAAGAAGACCTTTTGCTGAGTAAGCATGCGACGTACATCTGGATGAACGATAATTGGATCTGCTTTTTCTTCAGGATGCTTAGCACCCGTAAGAGAACGTGACTGCAAACGTTCTTTAGCAAACGCTAAACTAATCTGATACGCTTTTTCTGCTAAACCTAAACCTTGAACACCTACCATGATTCGAGCTGAGTTCATCATAGTAAACATGCATTTAAGGCCTTCGTTTTCTTTACCGATCAGCCAACCTTTCGCGTTTTCAAAGTTCATCACGCACGTTGCAGATGCCTTGATGCCCATTTTATGCTCTAGACCACCACAGAAAGCAGGGTTACGCGTTCCATCTTCTAGAAACTTAGGAACTAAGAATAACGAAATACCTTTACTCGTATCCGGTGCACCAGGAAGCTTAGCCAATACAAGGTGAACAATGTTTTCCACCAAGTCCTGCTCGCCACCCGTAATCCAAATTTTAGTACCCGAGATACTGTAGCTACCATCAGCTTGTGGATCCGCTTTAGTACGAATCAAACCCAGGTCAGTACCGCACTGAGGTTCAGTCAAGCACATGGTGCCTGTCCATTCGCCTGCTATAAGGTTTGGAAGGTACTTATCTTTAAGCTCGTCGCTTGCATGCGTTGTTAATGCATCGATAGCGCCATGGCTTAAACCAGGGTACATCCCCATAGACAAGTTGCTTGAACAAGCCATTTCGTCAACAACAATCTTAATCAACTGAGGTAAGCCTTGACCACCGTATTCTGTCGATGCCGAAAGACCGGACCAACCACCGTCTGCAAATGCTCTATAGGCTTCTTTGAAGCCCTTTGGCGTTGTTACTAATTTAGTTTCAGGATCGTAATGACAACCTTCAATATCACCAGACTGGTTAATAGGGTCTAGTATGTTTTCTGATAATTTAGCCGCTTCATCAAGAATTGCGCGAATCATCTCTTCATTGGCATCTTCAAAACCTGGGATCAGGCTTAAATCTTGAGCTTTTAGTACGTCAAATAAAACAAAGCTCATGTCATTTATTGGTGCAATATACTGGGGCATAAAGCCTCCCTCATTTGAAAAGTAAAAAATCAGTAGATAAAGTCACTGAATCCATTAGTTACGTGAAGATCGCCAAATAGGTTCACTCGATCGTTAAAATTAATTTAAAAAACGCCCATTACCTCTAAATACGCATAATTAATACAAGTAGATGAGGCCTATATTAATTAAAGGTAAATTAATAATTAAATTCACCCATGAATCTAAAATCAGTATAGCTGCGTACAACATTCATACACGTTGTTATTAAGATAATCTTTATAGAAGATTATCCAAACTTAAAAGGACTACTCAATGCTATCACTCTTTAAACGTGACCCGGTGAAAAAACTCAGAAAAGCCTACATGGCGAAACTTGAGCAAGCGATGCAAGCACAACGCAGTGGTGATATTAAAAGCTACTCATTCATAACAAGCGAAGCTGATGTGATGCACAAAGAAATTATGAAGCTAGAAGCTAACGATAAGTAGTTGATTTATAATGATAATTTTTTATGATGCACGTTGCCCACTGTGCAATGCTGAAATGAAACAACTAAAAAAAGCAGACGTTAAAGAGAAGATCACATTAGAAGATCTTAACGCAACTGATTTTAGTGAACGGTTTCCCAATGTCGACAAAAATAGCGCAATGGCTATTCTACAGGCTCAAAATCAAGCTGGTGACATGATTTTTGGTCTTGATGTAACTCATCAAGCATGGAAAACAGTGGGAAAACATCGCTGGTTGTTCATTCTACGATTACCTGTCATTCGTATTTTTGCCGACATGGGATACAGATTTTTCGCCAAATACAGACAGCCTATTAGCCGTTTGTTAATGCCAAACACGCCTTGTGAAGATAACAGCTGCAGCCTGAAGTCAAAGAACGACAGGTAAATACTAATAGGTCTAGCGTTCAGAGTTGATCTCAACGTCTGAAGTAGGCTCCGGAGCAGAAGGGTGAGCTTCCTCTTCTGCTTGAAGTGAGGCCTCTCTCTCAGATTCTCGCAACAACAACGTCTCGATCCTTGCATGCATAAGTTTATTTTTTTCTTCTAGACGTTCGGATTCTAAGGATAAATCTCGATACAACGAATAAGCCATCAACACCATTAACAGCATAAAAGGGAAAGCGGTTACAATAGAGACCGTTCGCAATCCCAGCAAGCCTCCGCTGAGTAATAATACGCTTGCCATCATTAATTGCAGAACGCCCCATAAAATTCGCACAAAACGAGTAGGATTTAGCACCCCCTTAGAAGTAAACATTCCTAATACAAAAGTTGCAGAATCTGCAGACGTCACCACAAACATAGAAACCAAAAGCACAGCAACAATTGCTGCATAATAACCTCCAGGTAATTGATCGAGCATGACATAGAGTCCTGCAGGCACTTCCTGCGCCACAGCCTCTGCAATACCGGCATTCTCAAACAGCTCAAAGTAAATAGCAGAACCGCCAAAAGTAGAAAACCAAAGCATACTCAATAGTACGGGCACAATCATAACGCCCAAGACAAATTCTCGAATTGAGCGCCCCTTAGAAATACGGGCTATAAAGCTGCCGACAAAAGGTGCCCAACTAAGACCCCAAGCCCAATAAAAAATAGTCCACTCTTGCACCCAGTGCTCATTAGAGTATGGCGTCGTTACTAAGCTCATCTGTATGATGTTGCCTAAATATTCACCCATGGTTTGAGTCAGTTCACTAAAAATAAAAGCAGTGGGCCCAAGAATTAGAACAAACAGCAATAACCCAGCGGCTAAGACCATATTGGCATTACTCAAATAACGTATGCCGCGATTCAATGGGGTCATGGCTGATAGTATGAACAAAGAACCGAGCCCAACAATAATAAGTAACTGAGGCGTTATCCCATAAGACACACCAGCGATCCTAGAGAGGCCACTATTAATTTGCAGTGCCCCGAGTCCAAGCGTTGTTGCAACACCAAAAATAGTAGAAAGCACGGCTAAAATATCAATCGCCTTACCCCAACCACGATCAACGCGATCGCCTAGTAAAGGGCGAAACGTTTCACTGATTAAGCCGTGGCTATTATGGCGAAACCTCACATAGGCAATGGCAAGACCCACTACCGTGAAGTTAGCCCATTGATGTAAGCCCCAATGGAAAAAAGAATAACGCATACCTGCTTGTGCAGCGTCTACCGAACCTGGCGTACCGATGCCTAAAGGCGGCGAACTAAGATGCAGTATTGGCTCCGCAACTCCCCAAAACACCAGACCGACCCCCATACCACCGGAAAAAATCATGGCTAACCAACTGCTAAAACTGAATTCTGGTGGCTCATCATCCGGGCCAAGGCGGATACTGCCGAAACGGGAAAAAGCTAAACCCAGAGTAAATATCACAAAACCACTACTTGTTAGCAGGTACAGCCACCCAAAATTACTCGTCGTTGCATCCAATGCTTGTTGTGCCAACCTTTGCGTTTCATCGGGCTCCAAAGCAGCCGCGGTCAAAAAGGTGCCTATCAGTAATATAGATACATAAAAAACAACCCCAACATCACCGAACAACCGATTAATCCAATCTTTAAACTCACCCATACCGCGTAACATGCTACTCCTTAACAACTTATCTTTTACCGAATTTTCATGCATGAAAACTAAAACTAATAGTCATACCAAAGCCATTTCTTTTTTTAAAATAAACAAGTAATACCGCGGGAATCGTTATTAATACAACCAGTGTTAATGGATAGGCCCATTTCCACTTAAGCTCCGCCAAGTACTCAAAGTTCATACCGTAGATCCCTGCAATAAAGGTCAATGGAATAAAAATAGAGGTGAATACTTTCAGCACCTTCATTATTTGGTTCATTTTATTGCTCACGCTGGAAACGTAGATATCTAATAAGCCCGTCAATATGTCACGATAGGACTCGATAGACTCAATGACTCTAATTGCAGGGTCAAAGACATCTCTTAGAAAGAACGGTCCTCAAGTGACGTAATAGATTCGTCTAATAAATCCAATAAAATAAAGTTTTGACCGACAATAAAATACAAAATCGCATAAGCAAAATAATCTGATCCTAATCCTCTAAATTTACCACTGCTGGTTCTAATACGTTGCTGAAGAGGTAGAAAAAGCTCGTCCTTTTTTTCCTTAACCATAATCACGAAATTTTTGAGTACTAGCAGACTTACTTGTTCATTATTAACCGAAAAATGCTCACCGTCTGACAGTAAACATTTAAGAACAATGTATAAATGGTCATCATACTGCCAACAGGCTCTAATACCTCTCCGACATGAATTAATGAAAAAGATTCAGACATCAATTTTTACTCATATCTTTACTACCGTGCCAACAGCCTAAGCCATTACACACACATAAACTGAATTGGTTGATACCTTATTTTGAAACGGGTTAAAAAAAGAAACCACATGGGATTCAACACGCTCAAATACCGTATTTAATAACATTTCAAAATTAGCTTCTGGCAAGTTTTGTGACCACATAGCAAAAACACCCTGAGGTTTTAACTGGCCTGCCATCCGTGTTAAGTTTTCTGTGGTATAAAAACTCGCATTAGCCACCGCGAGAAATTCAGTAGGAGAGTGATCGATATCTAATAGAATTGCATCAAACTTTTTGCTATTACTACCCAAATCAAAACCCATATTAGGATTGGTCGCTAAATCAAAAAAGCTACCCAATATATAGTGATTGCGAGCATCGGCATTCAGTATTTTTCCGAGTGGTACTAATTCATCTTTATGCCAATCTATCACCGTATCCAAAGCATCAACAACAAACAGCTCGTTAATCCTTTCGTCTTTTAAAGCGGTAACGGCGGTATACCCTAATCCTAATCCGCCCACAACCACACTTAAGTCGTCACCTTGCACCGCCGCCAACCCAAGCGAAGACAAAGCTTCTTCAGCTTCAACAAACATGCTAGACATCAAAAATTCATCACCGAGCTTAACCTCATAGATATCTCTGTCGCCAAATGCTGGCATACGCTTTCTGCGTAATGAAATTTGGCCAATAGAGGAGACCTGGCTATCAATTTCTTCAAATAATAGTGACATTGTTAATTTTCCTAACCTAATATGGAGATATATATTGCCCGATTATCACCTCCTTTTACACTCTCCTCCAACAGTATCTTAATTTAGGCTGGATAATGTTAAAAAAACCAATAAATTGCACAAGCAAACATTTAAAACCCCTCAGATTTTTGGATAATTAGATAAGATCAGCATTAAAGCTGACATTGAAATCCTGCTCAACTGCGCCTAAACTTAAACAATAAATTGTTGTTTCTTCATTTATGAGTAATTGCCATGTTTTTGTCGCATAAGCTGACCAGCTACATGCTGCCCTTCTTCATTACCCTAAGTTATTCAACCTACCTCCAAGCCCAAGAAAAAATAACCATTGCCGTAGGTGAATGGCCACCTTACATATCGCAAGATGAAAAACATAACGGCATCGTTTCGCATATTATTACTGATATATTTTCTGATATAGGCATCGACGCTTCTCTCAAATTCCTCCCTTGGTCTCGCGCGTACAATGACACAATAGGAGGTCTTCATAATGCATCTGCAATATGGATGGAGAAAGAGGAAAGAAAAGTTGATTTTATTTACAGTAATCCAGTCTTAGTTGAACAATTTGTTTTTTTTCATCACAAAACGCTTTCTTTCGATTGGAATAACATTAATGACTTGAAGCCTTTTAGCATTGGAGGCATTTATGCATCAAGCTACGGCCTAGAGTTAGACCACGCACTGTCGGAAGGGGACCTTAAAATAGATAGAGTTAACCGCCCCAGACAAAACTTCAAAAAAATATTAAAAAACCGCTTAAAGTTATTTCCATTTGAAATAAATGTTGGAACCTCGGTTCTTAAAAAATATTTTTCAAAAGAAGAACAGCTACAAATAACTCACCACCCTAAGCCTTACCTCAATAATTTTAGCTTTGTCTTATTTCCGAAAATACTAACGTCCAGTAAAGAGCTATCTAAAAGATTTAACAAACAACTAAAGATAATTAGAGATAATGGAAAATACGACACCTACTTCGAAAATTTAAAGCAAGGCTATTACAACAAAATTGACAACGCTAATTAAGCATTTTAGTCATTCAATATTACTCTTTTTGCATATCCGTTTTAAACAACTGCATAACAGAGTCTAAAACAGAGTCACTTTCGAGTGTCAGGCCTAGAATACGTCGAAAACGAAAATGAGCTTGGGGCACTGTGTGGCCCCCTCCAACGATTGTCATTAGCGATATATGCGCATCGGAAGATTGCCAGCTTTTTCGTTCTACCTGACTGCCTGCCACTTTAATCGTTGTTGCGGTGCTAGATGATGTAACTCCCAAAGCGTCAGCAAACCACTGAGCGCTCTCGTACGCTGATAACACACCGCCACGATTACCAAAACCAAACAACGTGACCTTGCCTCCCTCATAAGGATTAATAGGATCTTCCGTTCCCATAACCAAGCTAACAACACGAGGAAGTGACCCTAAATAATTGCACGCCATATTATCCGGCGTCGGTAAGTTTGCAGCGATCACCGCAATACCCTGGACAAGACCAGGGGCTTCCATCGCTATACGAAAAGCCAAATGCCCACCATTAGAGTACCCCATAGCATAAATATGATCGGCACTAACGAGCTTATTCGTAACGAGTTGATTTGTAATTAGCCTAATAAAGCCGACATCATCAATATTTAATGTTCGCGCACTGTAAGGCGCAATTTTTCGACAGCCGTTAAAATGCCCTTCATAACCATCAGGATAAACAACCACTGTATTTTCTATCGCTGCAAAACGCTCAAGGGTGTGTCCAACCCAGCTCCGCATCTCTCTCCCACTGCTCATTGAAGGATGCAGTGCAAACAAAACATTGGCACCTGGTTTCAAGTTATCAGGGTAATATACTGAATAGCTTCTGATTCTGTTTTCAAAGTCTATCGTAAATTTTTCAACAGTCTCTAAAGGCGCTTTTGCACTTGGCGCGTATAAATAATATATTCCCAATCCAATAAACAATGTCGCAACAAAGCTCAATCCAATCAATAAACGCCTCATCATAATATACGGTTCTCTTGTCTGCCTCCCGCGTTAA
Organism: Oleispira sp.; assembly: GCA_051276935.1. GTDB lineage: Bacteria > Pseudomonadota > Gammaproteobacteria > Pseudomonadales > Oceanobacteraceae > Oleispira. The sequence goes on from JBNMPQ010000011.1 coordinate 23,711, forward strand.
AAATAATGACCAAATCAATTCAACAATCGGATCATTGCAGGGAAATCTTCAAAATTTGACTGACTACATTGTACTAAATACGATATCGCCATAATAAGATTCGGCATCTTTTTTACTATTATCGGTGTCTGTCATAATAGCGATAATATCTATGTATTTATAAGCTTTCCGATTCTCTTCTTCGCTGCCTTTATCACCTAGAGTATTAATTAAATCTTGGTATACATTGCGCTTTTCTTCATACCAGTGGCCTGTTTTTGACGCCTTTCCTTGAATAGAGATCATTTTAACATTTGAACCCGCAAATGGATTATTCCAAACTAACCCCTGGTCTTGATTACTAG
>JBNMPQ010000012.1:0-23751 GCA_051276935.1 Oleispira sp.
TCTCATAGTATTAGAGCGTGGAAAGTCGACTTTTAATCTCCCAGAAATTGTTTCGGGCGACCAATCATTTTCTAGCTTATCGATCACATAAAAATTTAGCGGTGCATTAGAATACTTGCGTAAATGCTGTGGTTGTTCTTGTCGTTTATTAGCAGATTTTTCAGCAGAGTCACCACAGTAATAGCCTGATACCTGAGAATTGCGCTTTACCTCGCGAGAGATAGTGGTGCACTTAGAACTAGAATTCACCAGATATTAAGTATTACTATGACTGAAGTAATAATACATTAGGTTTAAAAGCTGATGGACCCAATACTGGCTTCTACTTCTTATTTACTTAAGAAAGTAACAAGTTATTTTTATTACTGCTGTTCTTGCCGTGCAGAAAATCTGATTATTAACCGTGAGCATCACTCTAGAGATGCCATAACTCCAATTGCGCAGTTTCACTTTATACGGCATTGCAGAGATTTTAAAAATTTCCTTGACCATACCACTCACAAGCCAGCGATGTCATCTGATGAATGGGGAAATGGCTTGTCATTAACCGTCATATTTTAAGAAAAAATCTGCTTCGTGAATAAATGTACTTTTTCGGCTAATTTTGAAAAATTGAATAGTGCAATAAAAAACACCAGTATAATCGTTTTTTTTACCCCTATTCAAAGGTGCGAGATAGTAAAAAAAATGAAGCTCGTTTAATATTTAATAAGGCCGTATATATTACTCACGACAAGAAACCTAACAGAATAACTATTTTTTACTAAAGACCTTGACCCACTCAACGCGCCTCGCCAAATATGAGCCAACGACCACCTCTACGGCTTAGATACAGAAGAGGTGGCCATACATAAATTTACGACTGCAATGCTGCAATAGAGTCTTCAAGCGCAAAACGGAGTTGTTCCGTGCTGGGCTTGACCGTTTTTAAGAACTTAAGTGCTTCTTTCTTCTTGCTATTAAACGTTCCCACGACTTCAACCAACCTTCTTTGTGCCGTCGGCTTTTGCTGAGCAAAGTCGCTCACTATGTGCGGTAATGACTGAGCACCAATCCCCTCTAACGTTGCCTGTGCTTTTTTATTCACTTCGCCATCTAGGTCACTAATAGCCCAGACAAGCATTTCAACAGTAGCTTTGTCGTGCGCATCAATGTTATCCAGTATTTGCATAAGCTCTACCATCAAGTTTCTTGGCGTCGATACTTTCTTTAAGGCTTTAATACGAGACAAACGTTTAACAACCTGACTTTTAATTGGCTTAGCTCTTTCATTAAAGGCTACTAGATATTGTGCTGCTTCTATCTGGTTGCGAGTGTTTTTATCAAATAATTGTTCCGCATAACCTTCTACTGAAAGAATACCTTTCGCTGGCAAATTGTACTCAATCAATAACTGCTCTTTCTTCTTCTTGTTATAGCGAGCTGTTGCAATCAATTGACCAAAGAATTCAGAATTATCTTTTAATAATGACTCTAGCGCTGCTGGATACACTTCGACCTTGCGTTTATTATTTTTTAATTCTAGAAAGAAACTGAATAAAAATTTATTGTTTGATTTTTTAGGTTCAATATCTTTTATGAAAGTATTCAGAAAGACTAAACGCTCTGAAGTAGGTTCATCTTTGTACAGATTCAATACATTATCGATCAAGTCAGATGTTGTGTCTTTATCAATTAAATAAGAGTTTTTGGTGTAATACTTAAAGAATAGATTAGGCATGTTCTTGGACGAATACTCCAAGAATGAAACCGTTACGCTTTCAACATCAACTGTCTTTGGTGAACCCAGTTTACCAGCCCCTGCTAAGACCAGTATTTCATCCATTTTTTGCAACAAACCATCGACAGTTTGATAAGCCTGATTAATGTGCTTCGTTCTTTTATCTGCCTCTGCTAGCCCTTCAGCCTTGGTGGATTTAATTAAATAGCTAATAGTCGTTTGAATATTGCTAGAACTTGAACGTTGCATCGCTGTTTTAACGATCGCCCATTCTGATTCAGATAATTCTCGTATGCTCAGTGCGTACTGCAATACATCGACCATTAGATCACCAACATAAGATGATCCTTCTTTTTCTATACGCTGAAAGAGATTACCTCTATAACCAGCAGGGTCTAATTCTAAAGAACGGAAGTTGTTTAAAATGCCTAGCTGCCAGCGATAGCATTTTTCATCAATTGGATATTGAGCAGAATACTTAACAATTTCAGCGACGATTTCAGGTTTGTTAGCCTCGGCTAAAAGGTCTATCGCATGATTGTGGACCGTTTTGCAATTTTGTTTTTTCGCCGGTGCGTTGCTGCTATCCACATAGACTAACTTGATTTGATCAAGCAAGTTGTCGGTATCAACCGTTATCTGAGCTTTAATGTAGAAGTTTTCACCATCCCACGTTTGCTTGAGAATGCGCGTTTTAGTTAATGCTTGAGAGAAGGTTTTATAGTTTGCTTGAACTTGGCGATTAAAGTCATCACCCTCTAAAGTTTCTTTTTGACTAAAGCTAGATTGGACCTGAACGCCGACCTCTTGAATAACTAAGGTCTGTAATTGCAGCATTGCCGCTTTTCGAGCACTGACCTTGGAGTCATTTTCGCTGGCATTGTAAGTATATTCTCTTTCGAATACTTCAATGCTTCCTGCCCATACGGGAGTGCACACCAGTGCTAATATCAATAATAGATATTTCATAACTAATCCTTGTCATAAGTTCATGCAGTTATTCGACAATGTTGTCGGAAAATTGTCGAATCCTATCATTTATTGAATTGCTAAGGCTATTAAATTTGAATCTTAAATTACAAAATTTATAATTATCTTGTAATTTCTAAAACAAAATTACTGGCAAGCACACGGCAGTGCCGTAAATATGAGGCTCCCCGTACTCATCCAATGCCCTATTCAACTAGAGACTGCTACAGTACAACTATTTCAGTTCCAAGCCTTAGAGGTGAGTTGTGGTAATTGTGTCTTTGCGCCACCTTTGGAGCTTCGTGACATCAATTATCGATGAGATAATAAGGAACTGACCGTTATTTCTTACAACTGAGCAAGAGGATACTGTGGATGGAAAATCGGTTGAAAATTCAAACCGCCTGTATACTCCAGCTCTACCTCCCGAATGAAATCAAATTCAACATACGTCAGACCTGTATCCGCCAGATCATGCTCTATCGCATTAAATACATCTAAATTTGTCGTACTGAAAATTTTCATCTCCGTTGCAGGGAATCGTTTTTAGAATTCGGAGAGTACGGTAGCAAAAGCGCGCTATCCACAGCCAGTCGAATCTGCAGTTAGACTGGACTTACGTATGTTGCGATCAAAAAGCTGGCTATCGAAATCGATCTCTAAATTTGCAATGCCTCAGCTCACTTCGGACGGCATATTATTTAACTTTCGGGCACAGGAAAAGAACGAGGCTAGCTGTTTCACCGAACATTCCTAATTGTTCGAAATTATACATATTACCAATATCTGATAATGACAAACTTGACAGTATCAGTATAGATAATATCGTTTAGCACTCCAATGAACTAATGACGATCGTAAAGATGCATGTCATTTAAAAAAAGACTTTTTCATACTCTACTATTTGAAACCATCGCATTAATACTGCTGGCTGTCTTAGCAGTATTAATTATGAGTAATGATGTTGCTTAGATGTCAGAACTTGCGCTCACTGTCGTTGATCACGATGGTATGGAATTTCACTTTCAACATTCTGTTCGAAAAATTTATGAAGAATATCGAATTAGCAGAACCTTAAGCCAAAGGATTCAACATGGCTTCGGATTTGAATTAGGCATACTGGTACTTTAATTGGATTTATGGTGTTACTCGCGTTCGTTAAATAAAACCGAACACGAGTCATACTGCGTAGTTCTTTTTAGGTTGGCTCTTTTTAGGTTGGTTATTCTTATACCGCTTCTATCAGGACTTCAACGCTGGCAGAAAATAATTATCCCAAAGTGTACGGTAACGCGCTTTATGCCAACCAATATGGCCAATACGCTTTTGACCAATATCTGAAGGTTTAATCTTTACCATTGTTTTATCGGCTCCAGTAAAAAAAGCATGAAGCATTTCAACATTTCTCATCGACATCATATCGTCGTCAGTAAACGCGATCGAAGTCATGGGCATTTTAGTATTGGCAAAGTTCTGTCGTAACCAATCACCTTCGTAACCAATCGCATAATCTTTTTTTAAGCACCAGCGGCGCCATTGCATGATCACACCCTTGGGTAAGTTACACATGATTTTCAACTTATCCCCAGGAAAATACCCCAAGATAGGTGCTGTAGCAGGGACTAAGAAATACCATAAGAACCAAGCAATACGTTTAGTCGGCGGTGCGTTGTACCACCAAGTGCCCGTCCCTGCCCCAACGGTAATCGCTTTCGAGATATCATCTGTATTTTCCATGAAGCCCAACATGTGCGCGCCAACGCTATGGCCGATCCAGGTGATTTCTTGCCCAGCAAATTCTGCTTTCACATAATCCAATACCGCAGGGCAATCATTTTGCGCCCAGCTTATTTTGTCGCTTTTACTGAATTTAACGTGGCGATCAATTGACAAGCCAATGCCATCATAATCAAACGTGACCGCGGTATAGTTGTGTTCAGTTAACCAGTTAGCAAAGTCTTCATACAAGCGCTGCGCGACCCCTGTCGCGGTGGCGATGATACAGACACCCTTACTACCTTCTTGAGTAGAAGAAACTTGTGCTGGAAAAACTTGAGCGGTAATCGTATGCCCTGCGGCTGTTTGTAATATTTCTGTTTTCATGGTTATTGCTCTCTTTTCTTTACTAGAAGCGCTTGATTACAAAATTTAAAAACTTTAAAACGGTTTTAATTTCTTCGTCGGTGAAATCTTCGCTAAATAAGTCATTGAGCTCGTCAATGAATGGCATAAGGTCCAATGTTTTTTGAACTCCTTCAGGAGTTGGGTATAACTTAATCGCCCTTGCGTCTTCGTCGCTGACAACACGCTCTAGCAGCTCATTTTTTTCCATTCGTACAATCAGCCCTGTTACGGCCGATTTATTCAGCGATAGCGCTTTCGCCACGTCTTTTTGTAAGCAGCCTGAATTTTTAACGATGTACAGCAGGGCTGCTAACTGGGTGACAGAGGTATCTAGGGCGTCCTCGCAGGCTTTATCGACATAATTAAAGAGCTTACGCTGCGCCATGTTGAATAGAAAAAAGAGACGTTTATCCAAGGTTTAAGTCTTCCTAATAATTTAGTACACATACGAACTAAATATAGTTTACATGTGAACCATATAAATAAACAAGTATTTTCATCCATTCTTATTTATTCATGAATTAGGATAGTGCTGGCTCATCTATTAATAATTCGTAACTAACAGGCAATGTAATCATAAATACCAAGCCCTGTGGCTGATTACTTTGAGCAAAGATTGACCCTCCTACGACTTGTATTTGGCGTTTAGCTAACGCTAAACCTAATCCATAACCGCTAATTACACTGTCCCTTGCGCTATCAACCCTAAAAAACGGCTCAAATATTTCTTCTAGAAATTCATCTTTTACTCCTGCTCCCCTATCACTTATTCTAATCTGAACTGAAGGTGGGCCATTCTCACTATCATTTCTACCAACCGATATCCGTACCTCTGTTCCTACATCAGTATACTTCAGTGCATTTCGAATAATATTTTCTAAGGCCTGCCCCACAGCTCTGTGATTACTATTATGAATAACGCAACTTTCAGGGGTATCTTGAACTATATTTTCGTGAGAGAACTCAAAGCAGGCATCATCACAAATAGAGTCGATTAATAATGTTAAATCAACACTCTCTTTGACTTGCTGTGCCTTTTCGTTATTTAACCAAGATAATGTCAAAGTATCTTCTAATAAAGATTGCATTCCATTCACTTCTTGATGAATACGTACCAAGGTTGAATTTGATTTTTCACCATCTAATAACAGGTTTATACGAGTAATAGGGGTTCTTAATTCATGAGAGATGTCTTGAATTAGTTGGCGCTGCCTTCCGACCAGAACCCCAATTTTTTTTACCATTGCATTAAAACTGATTGCAAGATCGCCCAATTCGTCTTGGCGTCTGGTAAGTCGACTGTCTAACCGTATGTCAAAATCACCTTTACTAATTTCATTACTCGCACTCTGTAAGGAGCGTAAAGGCAATATAATATTGCGATATATAAGTAGACAAATTAGGGCAACTAGTAAGACTGGAAAACCTAATCGAATAACGGTATCAAATATGTGCCAATTCTGACCCGGCCTCATGTGTTGCGGGAGCTGTATCATTAAATTGTACTTACTATCTGGAATGGGTATTTTCATGAAAGGGTTGTCGCTAAAATATAGGTGAATAGGGTAATCTAAATGTCGACCAATCGTTAAGTCCACAACGCCATCAAACATTTCTTTTTCGGCACCCTCCAGCAGCCAGTGAGGCGTTGTTTTTAAAATAGCCACCATGGTTTTTTCTTTTTCTTTTAAATCAGAAACCCACTGTTCTAAATTTTCTACATCACTACTTTTAATTAACAAAGACGCTTGCTGAGCATATTTTCTTAACGTATCTCGGTGTTCTTTTACAATAACGCTCTGACTAGATTCAACATAATCACTAACAACACTTACTATCCATACTAAGACAATGGTCGTCAGAACTACGGTTAAATAAAGTTTGCTAAAAAGACCTAATCGCAGTTTAAATTTACTTATCAAAACAATAACCTTGCCCACTTACTGTTTTTATTGTATTCACACTCATGCCAGCTGCTGTAATTTTCTTACGTATTTTACTTATATGCATGTCCAAGGTTCGATCGTATCGGCTAAATTCACGCAACAATACGCTTTGATAAAGATGCGCTTTACTTAGCACCTCTCCTTGGTCTTTCACTAAGGTATAAAGTAAATCAAATTCGATCGGTGTAAATGGAATATTTTGGTTACGAATAATCACATTTCTGTCTATTTCATTAAAATGAATATTCATACTAGAAGTGCCTAAGTTGTAAATATCACTCTCTATTTTTGACTGCCCTGTGTTATTAAGGGATTGCGTACGGCGCAGAATAGCTTCAATACGTAATTCCAACTCAGCCATACTGAAAGGTTTTATCAAATAATCATCGGCCCCCGTTTTAAACCCATATATTCGATCTTCTTCGGCCCCTTTTGCTGTAAGAAATAATACGGGGGTTGTTTTTTTAGTTCGTAAACGTTCTAAAACTCGAAACCCATCTAATTTAGGGATCATTACATCTAGAAGAATAATCTGATAGTCATACTCCAAGGCCATTAATAAACCTTCTTCTCCATCAAGTGCGCTCTCTACTTGATAATTTAAGTTAGTGAGATTTTTTAACAGCAAATCATTTACCGTCTGATCATCTTCGATAATTAAAATATTTCGTTTCATATCATTATCACTTTTTTAAAACTATTAAAGTCTATCAGCATTAAAATTCAAAAATAGTTTTTACATAAAATGCTCTACCCGGACGTTGAACGCCATAATAGTCATAGAGTTCTTCATCCGTGAAATTTTGGACTTCTGCACTCATTGTTAATGCATAAGAAAGTACATCTCGTGTGTAAATAAATGACAAAGAATGACTTTCTTGAGCAGGTACAACAGGGTTTGTTTCTGTTTTACCAACGCCATCCCAAAATAAACCAAATTTATCTACAAATTTAAAGCTCCATCTTAAATCAAGCTCGTCATAATCAGCAAAGACGCTCATCCAATTTAAACCCAGAGCCATATTAAAAAATAAATCCGGTACGTTCGGCATACGGCTACCACTTTCACCTGCAAATGGCCCAGTTTTTGATGTGTTTGTAAAATCAAAAGAGGTAAAGTTAATATCTATATCAACAAAGTCACTGGGTGATACCCACGCAGCTGAAGCATGCATGCCTTTCGATTCTGTTGACGCAACATTTTCATATCTCGAAAGGGTGCCATAAGGTCTTAATGCAATAAGGTTGTCCACATCACGAATAAAATAGTTCGCCTCTGCTCGCCATAATCCGTAATCTGTTTTCGAACCATGTAGAGATAAAGAAAGATTAAAATTATGACTGTCTTCTTCTGCTAGATCTGGGTTTGCAATGATCACTACTGAGTTACCAAATACCTCTGCTGCGCTTGGAAGGCGGGTGGCATGCTCATACGATATTTTTCCATAAAGCAGCTCATTAAATCTGTAGCGGGCCTGATTACCCCAGCCTATGCGGCTTATGTCTGTATCATAATATTCAGGCGTACGGGTAACTGCATTGAATTGATCTGATTGCCTATCTTGGCTATAACGCTTGATAAATAGAGTATTTTGCAATTGGTCGCTTATTAAGTCCATCGTATAGGCTGTAGCCATCACTAAACTAGACATCTCTCGCTCTGCCTCTGAAGTGTCTACTGTCGCCCCTGAATCATATTGATTTTGACTACTCAAATTATTCCAACTGGGAGCCAATGAAAAATCAAGTGTATGTCCTTGGCTTATTCCCCAAGCCACATTCACCCTGACAAAATGGCTATCCACACTAGACAAACAATCACAGGGAGAGTTTATATTTATTTCACCAGCGACAGGAATACCGGCAGTCGAAACAATTTCCTCACCCAACCAGTTATATCTATATTCATTCACATCAAGAAATTTAGTCTTTATTTTCGAGCCTCCCGCTACTACTTCCAATTCTACAGTTTCACTCAACTGCTGTAGGTATCGTAAATTGATACCTTGTGACTGCCTCTCAACTACTGGCTCACCATACACCCTCCGCATGCTGCGACCGTGTTGTATTTCCTTAAAATATTCGCTGGCATAAATACTAACCTGAAACAGCTCTGCCCAATTCTGCTCTCTAAATCCAATATCCAGATTTGCACCTTCAGCCTCATAGGCATCGTGAAAACGTTTTACACTGACCGATTCAGCATCAGGCTCTACTGTTCCAAATTCATTTCCTAGCTTCACACTTACATCATAATCGTTATCGCTGGAGTCATTAAACCCAGTTAAACGTGTAAAAAAACCACTTTCTTGATCTGAGTAATTTAAATTCAAGGTGGATCTCCACGTATTAAAACTTCCGTATTGAAGAGATACTGCTCCGTTAATTTCTTGGTCGTTTGCGCCCACTCCTTCATCAGTATTAAAGTTAACCGCACCCGCCAAAGCATCCGCACCAAACTTAATAGGCACCACTCCATGGTATATATCAACACGCTCAATTAAATTAACGGGAATACTGCTTATACCAAAGATATAGGGGGACATATCAAGAGGCACACCGTCGATAAAAAAACGTATTTGATCATCTCTCAGCCCGTTAAGTGAAAACCTCTCCCTAGAGCCCAATCCTCCACTGCGCCTGATACTGACACCTGGCACCCTAGACAATACTTCTCCCATATCTGCGGTTAGATTTTGATCAGTTTCCAAATCAACCACGTACACAGCAAAAGCTGATTCTTGTAGCACTTTGGCCTCATCCCTCTCCCCTGTAATCACAAGATTATCAAGTTGCTCAACATCTTCATTAACAGAATCAAGATCCCCCCATGCATTCGCATAGGTTAGTGACATGACAACAAGGCAAGCAGGCATAACCCAAGAATGAAACAAAGCAATAGAAGTTGTGCTTTTCACAGGTAAAAATCGAGGCGGCATTTGGCAATTACTCAAGGCATTCAGATCAAAAAATGTAATCGGATTAACAACTTACACGACACAGTTACCCTAGGGATTTTAAGTGAATATATGAAAGATGAGAACGATAATCAATAACTTTAAGCTTTTAAGGGGTTGATTTGCAAGAAGAAATATTTCTTAAAGATGTAAAAGTTGTAAAGATTTTAGTAATTACATTGTAGATCGTAATGAGAATTGTTATCGTCTCGTCCGTTTTAAAGCTTAGCAAATACTGCCTCGGAATTTTTATATTTTAGGATTAACTAATGAACTTAAATAAATTACTACCCTGCCTTGCGGCAAGCCTTTTGTTGACGGCTTGCGGCTCAAGCTCCAACTCAGACAAGAATGTCGGCCAAGCAGACAAAGGCGCAGGTCTAGAAGAAAAAGGCGCAGGTCTAGAAGACTCATTGGACCAAATCTATTTAGTCAAGAGTACTAGCTGGACTACTGATGACGGCATCGCTTTGCACTTTATTACTGATACTCTAAACGCAGAGACTGTATTTGATAAATCTGAAGCTTTAGCCATCCCAGGCTATACAGGCATCGCCGTGCCAGAAGGTGATAATCCAGACAATGCTTTTTTTGTGGGCTTAAACCCGGAACCTATTTTTCAAAGATACGTAGTGAGCGATGCAGGCGAAGTAACACTGGATAAATCAATTGATTTTACGAATACGGGTGCCGGTAACAGTGGTAGAGCCTTAATGCGTGCTTCTAAAATATTATCGCCTAGTAAAGGCTATATCGTAGATGCGAATACACTACAGATTATTGTATTCAACCCAACAGCGATGACGATTACTAACACAATTTCACTGGCTGATTTAGCAGAGACCAACTTACCTAATCGCTGGTCTATTTTCCCGGTTATTGATGGTGACAGATTCATCGCCGCAATTAGCTATTATGATGCTGACTGGGATGCAGTAGCTCATACAAAGGTGGTGATTGTTGATTCTAATACCGATACTTTTATAACCGATACATCTACAGATTGCGGCAGTGTTTCGTCATCCGCAAAAGATGCAGCGGGTAATATTTACTTCGCATCTCACGATCAAACAGCCCTTGAATATTTTAAAGGTACCGGAGCATACCCTCCTTGTGCGATTCGCATTAATGCAGGAGCAAATGAGTGGGACGATACTTACTTATTACACCTGCAAAACTTAACCAATGACAATCGTCTGGCCATGACAGCAATGACAGGTCCAGGTGATACTGCTTATACCCTAGTACTGTCATCAACCGCTCAGGCACAACTTACCTCTGAGACACACTTTAAAAGCCTGATTCAAAATATTTGGGAATTCCACAGCTTTGACCTAACTGATGATTCAGCAGTAGCAACAAAAATTGACTATGAGCCAATGACGGTATCCCGCGTTCAATATGGCTCTTTTGCGCATGATGAATTAGGCGATATCTCTTGGATGTTCCGCGTTAGTGACGACTTCGGAATGAGTACGATCATCAACTCAACAAACCCGGCAAACTGGTCTGATATCACTACTGTACCTGGCCAACTAGAGCTGGTTACACGACTGAAATAATATTATGAGTTAAAAACTGAAGTGCTGCTCTTACGCACTTCATTTTTTAACTTTTTCTTATACTTGAATGACTCCACTATTTTTACTATTTTCATCTGCTCTACTCTATAAAAAATTTGTCTATGCCAAATATCCAGGTAACAAAATAATGAGTAATACAAAATTACAAGCGGCTTTGCCTGTACTTTCCCGTTCTTTAGCCGCCATCATTGGTGGTTATATGCTAAGTAGTTTACTCGCCATCCTTATATCTTACTTACTACCCATGCCCACTTCAGACAGTGTCTTACTCTCGTTACAGTTAAGTTTTTTATTTTACAGCATTGCTATTATCTGGGTCTTCAGTGTAAAAACAGCAGGCAAAGCATGGCTGGGACTATTAATGGCTTGTGCTATTAGTGCTGTAGGTTTGTACCTATCAATGCCGGATAGCCCCCTATGAATGGAACATTTCGTCAGTCTATGAATTGGCTGCATACATGGTCAGGCTTACTACTGAGCTTACTTCTTTATTTTATTTTCATCACTGGCACTGTTGGTTATTTCGATAAAGAAATTACGCACTGGATGCAACCAGAAAGGCCCGCTATCGACAAGGGAATCGATCAACGCAATATACTAAAAATGGCGGAACAACATTTAAATACCGTAGCCCCTGATGCACAAACTTGGTGGGTAGAGTTTCCTATTGGACGTTCATATTCCACTGTTACTTGGTGGCAAGAGTCTGACGAGCAAGGTGGGGAATGGAAAAGTAATACTCTTAATTTACAAACAGGAGAAGCGGTGATCACCCGTGAAACCGGCGGTGGTAAAACCTTATATGCCATGCATTATTTATTGCACTATATACCCAAAACATTTGGATATTGGATTACGAGTCTATGCGCAATGTTTATGTTCATTGCCCTAATCACAGGGATTATTGTACATAAAAAAATATTCAAAGAGTTTTTTACCTTTCGTCCTAATAAAAAACAACGCTCTTGGTTAGATATACACAATATATTCAGTGTATTACCCATACCGTTTCATTTAATGATTACCTACAGCGGCTTAGTCTTTTTAATGTTCTCATCCATGCCGGGCGTTATTGTGGGTTCCTACGGTACTAGCATGGAAAAATACAGCGGCTTTATTGAATCCGTGTTCCAAAAACCTGCTCACCCTGAACACAATCATGAACCTGCTAATACCCTATCAATGCTAACCCTTATGCCAGACATTGAATCTCGCTGGGGAGAAAACACCCTGCATGAAATTGGACTGGAAGGGAGAGGAACAGCCGGGGCACATGTACAAGTGAAACACCATGAATACTCTGGTATTAGTGAAGGTGAAGAGCTCGTTTACCATGGTATCACCGGTGAACTATTGTTCGATTCTATGAAAAATTCTCACCCAAAATCTGCTAGTAAGAAGTTGTATACCGTATTAACAGATTTACACGAAGGCAATTTTGCTGGCATCGCATTACGATGGCTATATTTTATATCTGGCTTAATGGGAGCAGGAATGATTGCTACAGGCATGGTGCTATGGGCCACAAAACGAAGAGAAAAAGCCCAACGAACAGGAAAAGAAAGCTCTGGCCTACAATTAGTTGAATACTCCAGCATTGGTATTATTGTAGGCCTGCCCCTCGCCATTGCAGTGTATTTTTGGGCTAACCGCATTATCCCTATTGATATTACGAACCGTGAAAGTTGGGAAATAAACAGCTTATTTATCACGTGGGGCATTATGCTAATTGGCCCCTTGGTTTTGGCAAAAAAATACTCGCCGCTGTCACTTTGGATACAACAGCTCGTATTAGCGTCTGCTCTTTTTCTATTACTGCCCGTACTAAATGCCATTACATCAGATAAACATTTAGTCTCTGCAATATTACAAGGAGACTGGGTCATGGCGGGGTTTGATATAACTATGATTCTACTTGGCTTGAGTTTTGGTTATGTTGCCCGACGTATAATGAAAAAGGTAAAGACAAAGGAATAAGCATGTATATAGCTTCACTGTTGGTATTTATGAGCTGTATTTTATTAAGTCTTTCAATAAAAAAAAATTATTTCAGCACGATAACTCAAATAAAAATCTCTAGTAAATATAGCACTTTGCTATTTCGATTTTGTGGTTTTTTATGCCTTATATTCAGCTTTATATTGTTCTTCAACCTTCATGGTCTTGCCCTTGGGCTTGTGTATCTGGTGGCTACATTTACAGTCGCATCATTAATTCAAACTTTACTATTAAGCTACCTAACGAATTGGATACATGAAATCTTTCTGGTTTTAGTCTTAATAATTGCTGTGCTCATACTACATAAACAACTAGATCATTTTCAAACGCTAGTCGCTTATTTTGACTGAATAGCGTCATATAAAAGAGAGTTGAATCAGAGGTTATTTTAAGCGGCGATTCCATTTACCAGCATGTTCTAAATTGCATGCCTCTTCGCTATCAAACTTAATCTGTTTTTGAATGTTGGGCAATTTAATACCTGCAGTACTTAGTTGCTCAACGATAGCACTCACCAAATACTCATGATTTGGTGAGGTTAACAATTTTGATACCTGATCTTGACTATCAAAAACACAGATAATCGTTAGCGAACGCGGAAAATCCTTATAGTTAACCAAATGCGTGAGCCATTGAAAGCCATCAAGACTTTTCAGCGATTGTTCACACACTTTAGTTAATAAAGTGACTATCGTATTCTCTAACGTTTTATCTGTTTTTTTCATCGTCTTTCTTTATCAGCTTCTTTAATAACAGAAAAGTTGAGATCTACTTACGATCCCAAGCATTGGTCTTTTTACTTTTGGAATGCTCTGCTTTTTTACTGTCTGCTTTTCTGCCTTTTTCGGCTTTGCCTGCGCCTTCCATTTTTTTCTTGGTGCTGCTTTTACCAGCACCCTTGCCATAATATGGCGAGTTAGTATCAGATCCTGCATGCCCTGCTCTTAAGTGCTTAGGAACATAGTTAAGAATTGATACTGGCACTTCTTTGCGAACCACAAAGCCTTCAATTTCTTTACGAACAATAAGGTGACCTAAACGGCTTTCGATTGCGCAAAGATTTTTAAAGTCGCCCGCCGCAACAAAAGAGATCGCTTGTCCAGAAGTGCCCGCTCGGCCTGTACGGCCAACACGGTGAATGTATTCTTCTGGCTTAAACGGTAGATCGTAATTTACTACTCGAGTTAATGAACCAATATCAATACCACGAGCCGCAATACCTGTAGCCACTAGATATTTCAATTCACCTGATTTAAACGCGGCTAACGTTTTTTCACGCATTGCTTGGCTTCTATCACCATGAATACAATCAGCTTTAATGCCACGCTTTTCTAGCTGGCTTACCAATTTCGCAGCGCCATGCTTTTTCTCGATGAAAATCAGTGCTTGATCCCATTTTTCTTCAAGAATCAAATGGCTAAGCAAAGCTGATTTAGTATCTTTATCGATCGCTACCAACCACTGACTGATCGTTTCGGCGGTTGTTGATGAAGGAGAAATAACAATATCTTCTAAATCGTCATAGAATTCTTTGTTTTCAAAGCCAACGCCTGAGAAGCCGTCACCCGAAAAGCTATCCGCTAGCTTGCGAACATCCTCATTAATGGTTGCTGAGAATAATAGGTTTTGACGATCGAACGGTAGGCGTTCAATAATCTTGCTAATGTCGTCGATAAAGCCCATATCCAACATACGGTCGGCTTCATCTAAAACCAGCATCTCTACTTCATCAAAGTAAACAGCACGCTGGTGTAATAGATCTAATAAACGACCTGGGGTCGCTACTAAAATATCAACACCTTCAATTAGGCGTTCTTTTTGCGGTTCAACATCGACGCCGCCATAAAGGGCCATAGACTTAAGATCAAGGTACTTGCTGTATTGAGCAACACTCTCTTCAATCTGAACGGCTAGTTCACGAGTCGGCGTAAGGATCAGTGCGCGGATACGCTTGCCACGCAGGATGTCGTCTTGTTTCTTATGAGAAGAAAGCTTCTCTAACATCGGTAATACGAAGCTGGCTGTTTTACCGGTACCCGTTTGAGACGTACCCAGGATGTTTTTGCCTGACAATACAGCTGGAATTGATTCCTTCTGAATAGGTGTCGGCTTGGTATAACCCAAGTCAGCGACCGCCTTAACAATAGGGGCGCTTAATCCAAGTTTGGAAAATGACATAGTAAAGTCTCAATATGGGTCTAAATAAGGGGGGAATAGGAGTCTAATGACTTCAGTATAACAGCTAGCGGATAGGAAGCAGATAGTCGGCATAAAAAAAGGCGTTTACTGACTGTAAACGCCTTTGTTGCTCAGATTAGCCGTTAACCGACAATTCAACGATTCAAGCTTGTGATTCAGCGGACTCCAACTTGCGCACCTCTAGTGGCACCGCTTCTAAACTAACAGGAACGCCATTCACAGCGGCATTGCCACTCAACTGATCAATCAAGGTATCGTCGGTAAGATCGTTAACACTCACACCCGCATGGGCTTGGGCAATTTTTTGTTTAACGCCTTTACGACCGTGACCCCAGCCATGAGGAATACTCACCACTCCTGGCATCAGCTCATCCGTCACTTCTGCTACGATAATCACGCTGCCGACCCGAGAGCTGACTTTAACGTTTTGGCCATCCTCAATGCCTTGCTGCTTCGCTGTTTCAGGATGCAGCATTAAGGTACAGCGAGACTTTCCTTTCACTAATCGATGGCTATTATGCAACCAAGAGTTGTTACTGCGCACATGGCGACGGCCAATTAATAAAATCTGACTATCATCATATTGCAGCATCATCTCTTTCACGCGATCTAAATCTGCTTGATAGAAATCGACATTCAAATGAATCTGCTTGTCTTTATGCTTTAAGGCTTTCGGCAACATACTTTGCAAAGGCCCTAAATCAATACCATGGGGGTTTTTATTCAATTTCTTAAGATTGATGCCATCATACGGCCCACGTTTTAAACCTTGGTCGAGTAAAAATTTCGGGCCAAAAACCTTCGTTAACCAGCGCTCGACTTTGGTGGCAAAAGGGGCTTTTTTATCCAAACGCTTGGCGAGCTCTAAGTTAATTTGCCAATCGTGTTTTTCATTCGCTTTTTTAGTGAATAACGCAGGTGAATATTTAGCGACATTATGCACCGCAAAACCATTAAAAGTGAGGTCATAATGATCACGCTCTAACGGCGAGACTGGGGGCAAGATAATATTGGCATAACAACTGGTTTCATTGACGAAATAATCAAACGAAACCATAAAATCTAATTGTGAAAGTGCTTTCTCTAATTTTTCACCGTTCGGGGTGCTTAAAACCGGATTACCGGCAACATTAATAAACGCTTTTATCTGGCCTTCGCCTTCCACCAGCATTTCATCGGCCATGGCGACAACCGGATAATCACCATTAAAATCAGGAAGCTTACTCACTCTACTATGTCTCTTGCCTAAATAGCCGGGTCCAGAATTATTCACCAAGTCGACTGCGGGGTTAGGGAACATTAAACCACCCACCTCATCCAAACGGCCGGTGATGATATTCATCACCATAATGAGATACTGGCTTAACAAACCAAACTCTTGTACTGATACGCCCATGCGTCCATAACAGACGGCGCTTTCAGCTTCGCAAAACTCTTTTACTAGACGCTTAATTTCGACCGCGGTAATACCCGTAATACTGGCGACCGATTCGGCACTGTAATCTTTTGCGAAAGACGCGATGCGCTCAATTTCTGGTGCTAAAGCAGACGCTTTATTGTCTTTAGCAAAGCCTTGCAGATAAATTTCATTCAACATCGCTAACAATAATAAGACATCAGTCGCTGGGCGAATAAAGTGATGTTCACTGGCAATCTCTGCGGTTTCCGTACGTCTTGGGTCTATCACCACGACCTTACCGTCGCGGGCTTTTATATCTTTTAATTTTTGACGCATATTAGGCGCGGTCATGATACTGCCATTAGACGCTAGCGGGTTGCCACCAATGATCAACATATACTGGGTACGGTTAACATCAGGCACAGGAATGCGCAGCATGTGACCAAACAAATGCATACACACAACATGGTGTGGTAATTGATCGATTGAAGTGGCCGAGAAACGGCTGCGTGTTTTTAGGCTGGTTAATAGGTGTTTAACCGTTAACATGCTGCCCATGTTATGAACATTCGGGTTTCCTAGGTAAATACCAAGAGCATTTTGACCGTGCTGCTTCTGTACTGACTGGATACCTGCCGCGACTTTATCAAGGGCTTCTGGCCAGCTGATTTCTTTCCAACCGTCAGTCGTTCTTTCAATGGGTTGGCGAAGGCGATCAGGATCTTCGTGCAAATCTTGTAAGGCCGTCGCTTTTGGACAGATATAACCCTTAGAAAAAGGATCATTTTTATCCCCTTTAATCGACAGGATTTTTTCACCTTCATGTTTTATTTCAATACCACACATCGCTTCGCATAATGTGCAGGTTCTAAAGTGTGTTTGAACTTCGGCCATGGTCGCTCTCTCTTTTTATTTTTTATTAACGATAGTTTTCGCTGTATAAAGTATTATTTCTTTCGTGCAAACATGCTGGTAAACAGTGCGTCGAAATTAACGCTTAAAATAGTCATCGCTTGTGATCTAGAATAACGTTGCTGGTGACAGCCCAAAATTAATTCATGTACCTGCGCCGCCGCAATATCAATACAAAGATTGACATCACTGCGTTCAAAAGAGCGGCCAGATAGCGAAAGCCCCTGCATAAATATTTCAGTCCACTCTTCTTGTATGTTAGTAATTAAGTTCCCTAGTCCTTTCTTTTCAACCTTTGGACTAAAGCGTGGACGGTCTTCAATCAAGTGTTGAAATAACGCAATATTTTTAAAAGCCGAATCAAAAATCATGTCTAAGCCTTGATGACAGCGCTGATTGAATGCTTCTTTAGTAAGTACGTCATAATCTTTGAGCATATCAACCCAAGCAGAACGCATAGGAGATAGGTAATTAGTTTTCAGCTGCTCACTCAATTCATCTTGCAGCGTATCTAGGCTATCAAAATGGTTATAAAAGCTAGGCTGTGCAATGCCCGCACCTTTGGCAACTTTATTCATACTCATTCCTTGAGCACCTTCTTGACTATAAAGTTGCAATGCACTTTTCAGTAATGCTTGGCGAGTCTTGGCTTTTGCGAGCTCTCGCTTAGACTCTACCGGTACTGTTAGATTTTGGAATGCTGGTGAATTCAATACCGACCTACCTTTATTGTGTAAATAGTCATATAGCGTGTCTGATGTCACATTTTGGACACTATTATTTCGACTATAAGGCTATAGTCATTTAAACTATAAGTCTATAGTCGAAGTAATAGCCGACGAACGATTCACTAATACAAGACACTTAGGTTGCCGTAATGACATCATCCGTTTTTTCTCCCTTTACATTACCCTGTGGTGCTCAGCTGCCAAATCGCTTGGCAAAAGCGGCGATGGAAGAAAACATGTCTGATGAAGGACAAGTTCCAGGACCCAATATCTTGCGACTTTATCAACGCTGGGCTGAAGGGGGAACGGGCTTATTAATTACCGGTAACGTTATGGTCGATGGCCGAGCAATGACAGGCCCTGGTGGGATTGTATTAGAAAAAGACAGTGAGTTAGCCCCCTTCAAAGCTTGGGCAAGCACCGCCAAAAAAAACAATACTCAAGTGTGGATGCAGATTAATCACCCCGGGCGCCAAGTCTATGCTGCGATGGGAGGAGACGTTTTATCCCCTTCTAATATTGCACTTGATCTGGGTAAACATTCACACCTATTTAGCCAGCCTAAAGCAATGACTCACAAAGATATTGATCAACTGATTCAGTGCTTTGTTAATACCGCTTTAAAAGCCGAACAAGCTGGCTTTGACGGTGTTCAAATTCACGGTGCTCACGGTTATCTAATTTCTCAATTTCTATCGCCTTTAACCAATAAACGTAACGATGAATTTGGCGGCTCAATTGAAAATCGCATGCGTTTATTACTATCGGTCATACGGGCGGTTCGTGCTTATGTTGCGCCAACGTTTGCAGTTTCAGTTAAAATAAATTCGGCTGATTTTCAACGGGGTGGTTTTGATGCCGACGATGCAAAAACAGTTATTCTCGCAATGAATGAGCTGGCTGTAGATTTGGTCGAGCTTTCAGGTGGCAGTTATGAAAGTCCTGCGATGCAAGGAAGAACCACCGATGGCAGAACGCTACAACGAGAAGCATATTTTTTAGATTTCGCTAAAGAGATTGCTCATGTTGCAACGATGCCTATTATGACAACCGGTGGCGTAAGGCGCTTAGCAGTAGCAGAAGACGTATTAACTCACGGTATTGATGTGGTTGGCATGGGAACGGCTTTAGCAATGAACCCTTCGTTACCTAATGACTGGAAAAAAGATCAGCAATTAAGTGGTCATAACCCGACCGTGCGATGGAAAGATAAAACCCTGAGTTCGATCGCGACAATGGCCGTTATTAAACGTCAACTGCAACGAATGGGACAAGGGAAGCAGCCTAAACTGAACTCCTCACCCCTATTTTCGTTGATACGTGATCGTATTCGACTCAAGAAATTAACCAAGCGTTATCAAGACTATATAGCGCGATAGATTGGCTAGATAAAAATACATCATGCTAAGAAGCACATAAAGAGACAGACACCCCTGTTAATGAACTCTATTGAGGTGGCGTCTTATTTTTTCTGCAATTTTTTCCACAACATTTTGCTCATATTATCGATAAAGCTTGAGTCTTCTTCTTTCATCGTCCGCAATATCTGTTTATTCATTTGCGTTTTATTCTGACCATAAATCCATCGATTTTTATTAAACGACTTGGCGAATTCTAAAACGCCTGTCTGCAACTCATCGTTATTGGCAAAAATACCTTCCACAACATTATAATCCAACAATACCTGAGCACCGATACGCTGACCTGACATCGCCAAACGGTTAAATAAGGCTTGGGGTACCGCTTTATTAATTAATGGAAACATCGATGGAAAGAAAGGCACCAGCACGTCGACTTCGGGAAAACAAAAAAAGCCTTTATCAGACTTCATAAACCGAAAATCACACGCACACGCCAATACTGCGCCATTGCCATAAGCGTGACCATTTAGCGCCGCAATAATAGGCATAGGAAAAGTCACGAGACGCTTTAATAGCCCCGTGACACCCGTCATAAATTCATTAATGCCTTCGGCGGTATTCGTTGGCTGAGACATCCATTCAAGATCGATGCCTAGCGACCAATTCTTATCACTTGTCGACGTGAGTACAATCGACTTAATAGCTTGGTCGGACTCGATCGTATCGAGATGCTGATTAAATTCAGCTAAAAATTCTGGATTGTGGCGATTTTCAAGGCTATTCATTGCTAATACAGCAGTGCTACCTTGAGTTGTAATCTCAATTAAACGTGTCATCCGACCCTCACTCAACAATATTTACAGTGGAAACATCAGTGTATAAAAAAAAGCCAAACTTTTCATAACAATTTTATGATCATCCATAACATATTAAATCTTATGACCAGCCCCAGCCTGCCATATAACCTACTGCCCATACAGGCTATAATCACGACAAATTTAATGCCTACATACGTAAAAGGTCATCTCATGGTCATGAATACTAAAATATATAAGCAAGTTTATACGTTGGCAGGATGCTTAATGGACGCGGTTGATCGCGACGATCAAGCTCAGTTTGATGATGACTATGGCGAACTGAAGCAAATTTGTGATGAGAATGAGGGGTCATCAAAAGACCACCCAGTTCAGTGGGAAACGCTAGCTGATTTTACGGGCGACATTCCGCTGTCTATTTCAATTTATGAAAAAGCCTTAGAAAAAGCGGAAGCGATCAGTTCCACCGAATTTTGTTCATCGATTGGATTTTCAATCGCATCAATGAAATTAGAACTTGATGACAAAGCAGGCGCAATTGAGAGCTTAGAAAGAGCCCGACTTGCCTGTTTAGAAATTGAAGATAAAGAACTAAAAAGAGAGATTCATGATTTGTTAACCGAGCTAAAAAGCGTCGACTAATGAATCATTATGCGCTCAGCTCAGAAAACTGAGCTGAGAGCAGTTGTGCTAGATCAACAGGCGTTAATTCAATTTCTAATCCTCGCTTGCCAGCACTGACAAACATCGTTGTAAAACTTTCCGCGTTATTATCAATAAATGTCCGTAAACGTTTCTTTTGCCCTAATGGGCTCACTCCACCTAGCACATAGCCCGTCGATCGCTCGACATCCTGTTTATTAGCCATGACTGCTTTTTTCGCTTTCGCCACTTTAGCGATGCGCTTCATGCTGAGCATAGAAGATACGGAAAGTACCGCAACCACCAGCTCTTTATTATCGACTATCACCACCAGTGTTTTAAAAACTTGTTCTGGTGCAACGCCTATTTTATCAGCCGCTTCTTGGCCATAAGATTCGCCACTGCTCACCACACTCGTATCATGACAATATTCATGAATGGTGTGATTAATTTTTTTCTTTTTGACCAGGTCAATGGCTGGGGTCATACATTCACTTCGCTATATTTTTAATCCAACATTCATTGCTAATATCAAACGGAAGGGTTTGAAATATGAAGCGGGCAACCTGCTGGCGTGTTTTTTACTATTTTTCCAGGCCCTAATACGCTGTTCTGATAACCATAAGGATAGCTTTTATAATGCTGCCCTAATCGACTATTGTCAAAGCTTCGATGCTGCCAAGAGTTTATGTATTTTTACAGAGTTTTTCTTATTCCCATAAAACTCTTAATCACTATTTGAGTAAGTTGCGCAGGGGTTTAATCCATCATTTTGATATTGCTTTGTGCGCTGCAACAGTAAGCTAATACTGGGAATGCCGAAGGTTTGAATTTGCCCGAGCTCTCCGGAGATCAAATAATCAATAGGCGCATCGTGGTTCGCCAGATACTTAACAACGGCGTGATAATTTAATTCGATTTTCTGGCCTGATAACTTGTCTAATTCCTTTGTATTTCTTAGCCACATGTTGATTCACCCTTAAAATATTCACCCACTAAAGCAGGTTCGCGTTGATTTAATTAAGTTAATTTAAACGTACGAAGTCAGTAGCCTCAAATGACAAAGTTTACCGTTGTCCTCTAATTTACAGAATTAAAGTTATGTCGTTAAAAAAAGAAGATCCTAGGGTTGTCCGAACAAAATTGTTGATCATCCAAGCATTTGTTAAGCTAACAGAAGGCACCCCTTATAAAAAAATTAAAATCCAAGATATTACTCACGATGCGAAATTAACACGCCAAACCTTTTATCTGCATTACAAATCAAAAGATGCGGTATTAGTTGAGTATATCGATAGCGTGTTCGATAACTTTTATCAAGAGATCGAAACTCACATCATTGCCTCTCCAGAGCCTGGAGAGATCATTGCATTGAGTTTATTCAACCAATGGCAACAACATGCAAAATTTGCAAAGTTAATCATCGCAGCCAGTATTGAGAACCTTGTAATTAAAAGCTTTCGTAACTATATAACCCACGTAATGGGTCTTTATATCCGCAATCATTCCGTGCCCTTAAATGACCCTGAAGCTTTAGGTTTTATTGTCGACTACCTCGCAGGTGCCTCTTGGATGGTATTGCAGCGCTGGGTGGCTAGTGATTACAATTACCCGCTAGAAAAACTTGCTAAACTCTATTCAGAACTCAGCCGCCCTGGCTTACTCAACGTAATTAATGGTAAATCAATTTAAAAAAGATAGGGTAAAGATATGCCTGTCATTATTCCAAATCCTATGTTCTTTGTCAGTTAATCACCTTTTAAAAACCGAGTTAATGAGTCAGACTTATTAACATAGTCACAATAAAAATATAAGCAGGACTCTAATGAAGAATGATACTCAGAAACACGAATACTTTGATGTATTAATTATTGGCGCAGGCCTTTCGGGTATTGGTGCAGCAGTCCACTTACAAAAAGACAGTCCCAATAAAAGCTACGCCATCTTAGAGGGCCGAGATGCTATTGGCGGTACTTGGGATCTATTTCGTTACCCTGGTGTTCGATCTGATTCTGACATGTATACCTTGGGCTATAACTTTAAGCCTTGGACTAGCCCAAAAGGCATCGCCGATGGTAAAGATATTCGTGAATACATCTGCGAAGCAGCTAAAGAATATGATATTGAAAAGAACATTCGCTTTGGCCATAAGGTACTGACCTCATCTTGGTCCAGTGAAACTGCACGCTGGACACTTGAAGTACAATGTACCGGTACTGATGAAATTCGATATTACGAGTGTAATTTCTTTTTATGCTGCACGGGTTATTACAATTATGACCACGGGTATCAACCAGAATTTGCGGGCAGTGAAAACTTCAAAGGCGACATTATTCATCCACAAAAATGGGATGAAAACTACGACTACTCAGGTAAAAAAGTGGTGGTCATTGGCAGT
>JBNMPQ010000013.1:0-23001 GCA_051276935.1 Oleispira sp.
CTGGGAGACGACAAAGCGGGTGCTTTAATCGACCGTATCTTATTGGGTGGCAGTACGACGGGGCTGGACTCATTGAAATGGATGGAGTCCCGTCAAGTCGCTGATTTAATTCGCCACGAGCACCCTCAGATTCAAGCCATTGTTATTTCCTATCTGGATGCCGATCAGTCGGCTGAAATATTGTCGAACTTTGATGAAAAAGTTCGCCTCGATATTATTATGCGTGTTGCTTCATTAGAAGCCGTTCAGCCGGCGGCACTGCAAGAGCTTAATGATATTCTAGAGCGTCAATTCTCGGGTAAAGCGGGCACACAGAACCAGACAATGGGCGGCGTTAAAGTGGCGGCGAGTATTGTTAACTTGGTTGATAGTACAATTGCTAACGATTTATTAGAGCAAATTAAAGAAACAGACGAAGACATGGGGACCAAGATTCAAGACCTTATGTTTGTATTTGACAATCTTGTGGATGTTGATGATCGGGGTATTCAGGCGCTTATGCGCGAGGTTTCTACTGATCTGCTGGTGGTCGCATTAAAAGGTGCAGACACCGCAGTACAGGAAAAAATATTTAAGAATATGTCTAAACGTGCCGCAGAACTTTTACGTGATGATTTAGAAGCGAAAGGCCCCATGAAGGTGAGTGAAGTTGAGAATGCGCAAAAAGAGATTCTTCTTATTGCGCGTCGTTTAGCAGATGCCGGTGAAATCATGCTAGGTGGTGGTGGTGAGGCTATGGTGTAAACCATTGTAACGGCTATAACGATGACGACGGTGATGACGATGAAAGATGAGGGTGACGAAGACGATGAGTTTCAAGCAAGCAGTGAAGACATTGAAATAAAACCTTGGGATCTACCTTATTGGCGCGGTGGGCCAAAAGAAAGTAAAGAAGAGGCGTCTAAAGCAGACTCCGAAGCGGATCAAGACGTTGAGATCGTCGAGCCCCTGACGGTTGAAGAGCTAGAGGCGATTCGTAATGAAGGCTACGAAGAAGGGTTTTTACAAGGTTTAAACGAAGGTCGTGAAAAAGGGGCAACACAAGGTCTGGCTGAGGGTAAGTCAGAGGGTCATAAAGAGGGCCATAAACAGGGTACACAAGAAGGCAGTCGAATTGGCTTTGAAGCTGGGCAAGCAGAAGGGCTTACGTTGGGTAAAGAGGAAATAAGCGTAGCCGCAAGTAATTTGGCAAAATTAACCTTGCAGCTAGAACAAAGCTTGGTAGAAAAAGACAGCGCGCTACCTAAGGTGTTAAGCCAGTTAATTAGAACGGCGTGCGAAACGATTATTGAACGCGAATTAGAGCAAGGTGATAATCAAATTACTCAAAAAGTGTCGGCAGCGCTTGAGCAACTTCCTAGTGGTGCTGAGAATATTCAGATTTATGTTAGTCCAAGTGATGCTGTGCATTTAGAGCATGGTTTGAGTAACTCGGGTCAGGAAATGCATTTTAATGTTGATGATGCCTTGGTTGCGGGCAGTGCACGAATTACTACAGTACAATCGTTAATTGAGTTCAGCCTACGTGAACGAATGGAAACAGTCTTTGAACTCATCGATCAGGAGTGCGGAAAACTGGACCTTGCAGATATCGATGGAGAACCCTTAGTCGAAGACACGTCAATGGAAGAAAAAGTTGCAGATGAAGAAAAATCTGACGCTGTAAAAGAACCTGAAACTTTAAAAGAACCTGAAACTTTAAAAGAGCCTGGAATTTTAGAAGATCCTACCGTTGATGAAAATGTTGTAGCGGAAGAGGAATCTGACGTTGTCGAAGAACCCGCAGTGGTAGAAGAGCCTGAAGTGGTAGAAGAACCTGAAGTGGTAGAAGAACCTGAAGGGGAAGAAAAAATTGTCGTTGAAAATGAAGCGATAAACGAAGAAAACCCTACCAAAAAAGATGACTCACTATGAGCTTGAGTGATCAAATTAGCCATATCAATCTTGATAAATTATCACTGCAAAAAAAAGCCAGCGGAAAACTCATTCGTATGGTGGGATTAACGCTAGAGGCCGAGGGTCTTGTTGTTAAAGTCGGCGATCGTTGCATGGTTGAACGCCGTGATGATACCGATATCGAAGCGGAAGTAGTCGGCTTTGATGGCAGTCGTATTTTTCTTATGCCTATTGAGCAAGTGGATGGCCTACAAGCAGGCACCAAAGTTAGCCCTTTATCGGGGTCTAATGGTGTCCCGGTTGGTTTTCAGTTATTGGGCCGTGTTGTTGATGGTATTGGGCGACCTCTGGATGGCAAAGGGCCCTTGCATGCCGAAGAAGGATCGCTGCAAGGTGAACAGATTAATCCCTTGCATCGAGATCCTATTCGTACCCCCTTGGATGTCGGTATACGATCTATTAATGCCTTATTAACGGTGGGGCGTGGTCAGCGTATCGGGCTATTTGCCGGCAGTGGCGTCGGTAAAAGTATGCTACTGGGCATGATGACTCGTTTCACTGAAGCCGATATCACTGTCGTGGGTTTAATCGGTGAGCGAGGTCGAGAAGTAAAAGAATTTATCGATGAGATTTTGGGTGAGGAGGGTATGAAGCGATCAGTCGTTATTGCTTCACCTGCAGATGACTCGCCTTTGATGCGTTTACGCGCGGCTATGTATTGTACTTCAGTGGCTGAGTATTACCGTAAGCAGGGCAAGAATGTATTAATGCTAATGGATTCTTTAACCCGTTATGCCCAGGCCCAACGAGAGATCGCCTTAGCGGTGGGTGAGCCTCCGGCAACCAAGGGTTATCCACCGTCTGTATTTACTAAAATTCCAAAGTTAGTTGAACGTGCAGGTAATGGCGAAGCCGGTGGCGGCTCGATCACTGCTTTTTATACAGTACTGAGTGAGGGGGATGATTTACAAGACCCCGTTGCAGACGCCAGCCGAGCTATTCTTGATGGCCACATTGTATTATCTCGAAAATTAGCCGACGAAGGACATTATCCTGCGATTGATATTGAAGCGTCAATTAGTCGAGCAATGCCACAGATCGTATCGAAAGACTGGTTGCGTAAAGCTCAAATGTTACGCCAGCTGTATGCTCATTACCAAGAAAATAAAGACTTGGTCAGTGTGGGTGCTTATCAGGCAGGCTCTGATCCTACTTTGGACTTGGCACTAAATCGTATTCCAATGATTCAAAGCTTTTTACAACAGGAGTTAACAGAGTGTGTCAAGATTGATGCGAGCCTTGAGCAATTAAATACCATTTTACCTGACGTGCCACAGGCTAATGTGAATGGATAAATTGAATGAGTTGAATGGGGTGTTTGAATGAGCAAACAAAGAATCAAACGACTGGGCTTTGTTTTAAAAATGGCATCTGATAAAGAGCAGCAAGATTTAAAAGTATGGGGTCAATACCAGCAAAAATTAGAGCAAGAAACGGCTACGCTCACTCAGCTTGAACAATATATGACGGAATACCGATTAAGCTTAACAAGCCAGCAAACGACGGCTATTCAAGGCGGACAAGTACAAAATACCATTGCATTTATCGAGCAAATTCAAGATGCGAGTGGTCATCAACAACAACAGATTAACTTGGTTCAGCAGCAGGCTGAAGGCGCTAAACGCCTTTATTTAGCCGCGCGATCAAAAGCAGAAGCCTTACGTAAGTTGATTGAGAAATTGAAGCAACAGACTTTCGCATTAGAAGAAAAACAGGATCAAAAAATGATGGATGAATTTGCGGCTCGTAGTGCTCGAAATCGTCAATTATAGTTCTCCGTCGTTATAATTGCTCGTCAGTCATTATTTATTAGTGGATTAGTGAGTCATCCCTCAGGCACTTTAAATTGAACGTATCAGATTAAAAATATCAAATATCAAATATCAACTTTATTTTATGATGAACGGTTCCTGCAGATTGGCCTCCTATTTTAATTACTCAGTATATTTCTAAAGTATTCAGTGCTTCATTCGCCGAACAGTTAGGCCGTCATTCAGCAATGGAGGTATTTGAAGCTCAGAAAGGTATGGTTATTTGTCCTGGTTGTGTCTATATCGCCCCTAGCGATTACCATTTAACAATCGGAAGGTCGGGTACTAAAATGGCGTGTCATATTATTCAATCAGAAAAAGTGAACCGCCATTGTCCTGCAGTTGATGTGATGTTCAACTCTATCTTAAATGCTTACGGGAATGGGTAATAATGGCACTCATGGAATGCTCAAATTAAAGCAAGCGGGAGCCATTACTTACGTACAGGATGAAGCGACATCGGTCGTCTGGGGGATGCCTCGAGCGGCTTATTATCTGGGTGTTGTTGATGAGTTACTGCCATTGTAAAAAATTGCTGAAAAAATGTTGCAGCCAGCCCAAAAAATGATTATTCAAACACTATACTAACGCTAAATATAAGCTAGAGTATAACTAGACGACTAAGGAGTGTTAAGAAATGGGTGTTCAATTTAATATTGATAATAGTGGAAAAGAGCTGACGATTAAGGTTAATGGTCGCTTTGATTTTAGTGCGCATCAGGAGTTTCGTGATGCCTATGAAGCTATTTCATCGGATGTTAACAGTTATGTTGTAGATCTGGGCAATACATCTTACCTAGACAGTTCAGCATTAGGCATGTTGTTATTACTCAGGGATCACGCTGGAGGCGATAGCGCCAGTATTAAAATTGTTAAATGTAATGAAGATGTGCGTAAAATTTTAACTATCTCAAATTTTGAACAGCTTTTTACTATTCAATAACGGAAATGCTGGTGACTAAAATGAAGATCTTGATTGCTGATGATAATGCTTCCGATAGGTTGTTATTGAGCAAGATTATCAGTAAGCAAGGTCATGAGGTAATTCAGGTAGAGAATGGCAAGCACGCTATTGAATGTTACCTAAAAGAAGCCCCTGACATCATCTTAATGGATGTAATGATGCCTGAGCTCGATGGCAAGGGCGCCGCCAAAGAAATCAAACGTATTGCTGGCGAAGATTTAATTCCTATTATATTTTTAACTTCCCTTATCGATGCACAAAGTCTTGCCGATTGCCTAGAAGCTGGCGGTGATGATTTCTTAACCAAACCTTATAACCCTATTATCCTCAAAGCTAAAATTGATGCTTTTGTCCGCATGAGAAAGATGCATGGCACTTTGCAAAAGCAGCGAGATACTATTGCTGCCAATAACCAGCATATGCTTCAAGAACAGCATGTGGCGAAGGCCGTATTTGATAATGTTGCTCATTCAGGATGTTTAGATGCCGCTAACATTAAATACATGCTTTCACCTTTGGCTGTGTTTAATGGAGATGTGCTATTAGCAGCCCGTAAACCTTCTGGTGGTATGCACGTTCTATTAGGCGACTTTACTGGGCATGGCCTTCCAGCCGCCATTGGAGCGATGCCATTGGCTGAAATATTTTATGGAATGACGGCTAAGGGGTTTGGTTTACGTAATATTCTGCGAGAGATTAATTCAAAGCTTAAAAGTATTTTACCTGTCGGTTTTTTCTGTTGCGCGGCGGTTGTTGATTTAAGTTTTACCAAACGCAGTATTAGTATGTGGATGGGCGGAGTACCTGATTGTTATTTGTTAAGTGAACAGGGTACTAAACTAAAGTCGATACGTTCCCAGCATTTACCTTTAGGTGTATTAAGCAGTGCTCAATTCGATGATGAAATGACTGAGCATGTAATGGATTTTGAAGACCGCTTATTTATGTGGTCAGACGGTATTGTTGAAGCGCGTGATGGCAGCGGTAATATGTTTGGAGAAGAGCGTTTACAAGCTGTTTTTAATAAAGGCATCTCGCCGAGTTTGTTATTTGAGTCAGTAAAACAGAGTGTTAGTGCTTTTGTTGGCGATACGGAAAGAGACGATGATACAACCATTATTGAGTTGAAAATGGTTGATGAAGGAGAGTTAGAAGAGTCAGCGCTGGTATTAGCGCACGGAGCAGTGACCGTGCCAAACGACTGGAAAATAGATTACGAACTAGGCGTTGATTCATTAAAAAATATAAACCCACTTCCTTTAGTTATGCATATTATGATGGAAGTACCCGCTTTAAGAGAAATGGGTGGGCAATTATTTACGGTGGTTTCAGAGTTATTCTCTAATGCGCTCGAACATGGAATACTTAAGTTGGATTCAGCACTAAAATCAACCCCTGCTGGTTTTTCTGAATTTTATACTCTTCGTGAGCAGCGATTAAGTGAACTTACTTCAGGTTTTATAAAAATCAAAATGTCTAATGTTTCAGAGTATGGGTATTCAGGGACTTTTAGCTTGAGCATCGAAGACAGTGGTGAAGGTTTTGATCATCCTGAAAAATTTAACCAAAGTAAACTTCAAACTAACAGTTTAGCTCAAGCACAGAGCAAGTTTAGTGGTCGTGGTATTCCTCTAATCGATTCTCTTTGTCACTCATTGGAGTACATAGGGTGTGGTAATAAAGTAATCGCAGAGATACACTGGCCCCAGAAAAATACTGTGTAACAATTTAGGAGTTAGAATTGAATAAAACATCTCATTTTGATACTGAGGCACTTGTGATGCTTGAAGAGATTATGGAAGATGATTTTTCTGAATTAATTCAGGTTTTTATTGCAGATTCTGATCCCAGAGTGCCTGCCATGCAGTTGGCTTTAGAAGAACAGAATAGTTCCGCATTAAGAGATATAGCCCATAGCTTTAAAGGTGCTTCGAGCAATTTGTCGGCACTTCCTTTGGCAGATCTTTGTTTCAAAATTGAAGAAAAAGCGCGCGATACGAATCTTGAAAGTATTCATTCACTCATAACGGCTATCGATACTGAGTATCAAGCGGTTAAATCTATCCTGTTATCTTTAATCAAATAATTTCTAATACTTTCCATTGAGTTGGCCCGTCCTTTGCTGTTACTAATTAAGATTAATGGGAGCGCCTATGGAAACTAAACCAACTCAACACGGCTTAATGAACGTTTTTACTAGCCAAGGTTTGGCCACTGATAATTCGTTAACAGCATTGGAAGAACGAAACTCTGATACCAAGGGCTTTGCCGGCTTGCTTTCGGGGTACTTGCCTCGTGGTGGAGAACAGCTTCTAAACGGTATCAATTCTAATCTACTTCCCTTACCGCAAATGTCTGCCTCTGGTGACCACTCATTAAATTTCGCTGACGTAGCGGATGAAAGTTTGCCGCTGTCAGGACAAACATTGCCGCTAGAGCAGACTGTTCCTCCGCTTACATCTTCTGTTGAACTATCACATATATTAACGGTTGAAAATGCCACGGCTAAAGGGCAATCGCTTGCAAAAAGTGCCTCGGATAAAGATTTATTAGCGTCTTTACAGATAGACTCAGCTTCAAGTGATGCGTCGACACAGTTATTAGAAGATCAAGGATTTTATGCACAGTCTTTGGTTTCAAGTCTTATAGGCAGCAGCGCGATACCTGACTCAGGTATCAATGTGAGTGCGGCAACCAATCTTAATAATGTCAATACTGCCAGTCTCTCAGGTGAATCTGCGAAAGCAGTCAGCGTAATGCCACAGAAAATCGTAAATGGAATAAATCTACAGAATTTAAGTGCTAGTGAGCTGGATGCGATGGGCGATGAAACAACGGATCGTTTCTTGGGTTCGGAGCCGGTATTGAGCCCGTTAAAATCAAAGAAATCAGCCACTCTTGAATCAATGCCAGCGTTACAAAGTATTGCGCCACTGATGACACCCACTGTAATGCAAAATCAGGTGAGTCTTGCGCTTGCCCTTAACGAAGATCCAACCACTCAATCGTTAGGTGATCTTATTGAGGGTGAGGTATTGGAAAAAGGCGAGTTTGAAACAAAACTAAATACGTTAGAACGTAAGCAAGATGATCAAACGTTAAAGTTATCCAAGGGGCAACAGGCTTGGGGAGATGCAATAACAGAGCGTATTACAATGAATGCGGCCAAAGACATCAAGCAAGTCACTATTCATTTAGACCCACCAGAACTTGGCAGCTTAGAGCTGAAATTGCAGATTAAGGACGACCAGCAAGCTCATGTCCAGGTTCAGGTTCAAAATCCACAAGTTAAGGAAGCATTAGAAAGTAGTGCCCAGCGCTTACGTGAGATGCTTGCGAGTCAAGGGTTGGAGTTGTCTGAGTTTGATGTTCAAACGGATTCGGGTCGTGGTGAACAGTCACCGTACGGTTCTGATGATCAGGGTCATGGACAATCACAAAATTCTGACACTTCACAACACTCAACGGAAGAAATGAGTATACAAATACCAAAAGCAAAAAATAATAACTTATTAGATACCTTTGTCTAACCCCTCCCGATACCTTGTCTAAGCTGTATACAGGGCCTTTATTAAATAATTCAGGCCCATAAATATTACATTCAATTTTTTGACGTAAAAACATGGCATGCGTATTGCTATTTTGACTACAAGTATCGGAGAACTGACGTTATGGCTGCAGAACAAGATTTAAAGCTCGATCAAGACAATGCCGAAGAAAAGAGCGGCGGCAAGAAAAAACTAATTATAATTGTGGTCGCGGCAGTATTACTGATTGCGATTGGTGTGGGAGCCGCGATATTTTTAATGTCTGGCGATAGTGATGAAGACGCTGCCGCTGCTGAAGGTGATGTGGTTGAAGTGGTCGAAGAGGTCACTCTGCCTGCGCAATATATAAAAATGAAACCTCGTTTTATCGTCAATTTTAATGTCGGAACACGTCAGCGATTTCTACAAACCAGCATTGAAATAATGACCCGTTCACAAGATGTTGTTGATGCGATTGAACTTCACAACCCTATGTTGCGAAATACAATCGTGCGTATATTATCTGAGCAAGACTTCAAACACTTACGGACTCCAGAAGGCCGAGGTGCACTTAAAGCACTGCTGAAAGAGCAGTTAGTGGCTGTCGTCAAGGCGGAAGCGGATATTGAAGGCATTGAGACCGTTTTATTCACTGATTTTGTGATGCAATAAGGGAAGGCGCGTGCAAGACTTATTAAGCCAAGACGAGATTGATGCCTTACTTCATGGCGTTGATGATGTAGATGTAGAGCCCGAGTCGGACATCGATTCTGCGGGTGTTAAGGCTTACGATATTACCAGTAACGACCGCATTGTCCGTGGTCGTATGCCCACACTGGAAATGATCAATGAACGTTTTGCCCGCTATACCCGTATTAGTATGTTTAACTTTTTACGTCGAAGCGCCGATGTCGCTTCGGGCGGTGTTCAAATTATGAAATTTGGCGAGTATGTTCATACACTGTATGTACCGACCAGTTTAAACCTTGTGAAAATTCGCCCTC
This sequence comes from Oleispira sp., assembly GCA_051276935.1. Classification (GTDB taxonomy): domain Bacteria; phylum Pseudomonadota; class Gammaproteobacteria; order Pseudomonadales; family Oceanobacteraceae; genus Oleispira. The sequence continues at coordinate 9,263 of JBNMPQ010000013.1, forward strand.
TTAGAGGCACTTCGCTTTTTATATTAGATGCCAAGCTTGTTTTTAAATTAGTCGATAATTTTTTTGGTGGTGATGGTCGACATGCAAAAATTGAAGGTCGTGAATTTACGCCTACAGAAATACGGGTTATCCAACTAGTCTTGGCGCAAGTTTTTAAAGATTATAAAGAAGCTTGGAGTAGTATTTTAGACGCCGAGTTTGAATATGTGGGCTCAGAAGTGAATCCGGCGATGGCGAACATTGTAAGCCCCTCCGAAGTTGTTGTGGTCAGTACTTTTCATATTGAACTCGATGGTGGTGGCGGTGATATGCACATCACTGTGCCTTACTCAATGATTGAACCCATTCGTGAAACCTTAGATGCGGGTATGCAAAGTGATATCGATGATGTTGATGATCGCTGGCAGCAGTCTTTACGAGAAGATATTTTAAATGCCCAAGTGTCGATTCACGGCACGGTGGTTAAGCAAGAGTTAAGTTTACGAGAAGTCGCTGCATTGAAGACGGGGGATATTATTCCCATTGATATGCCAGAATTTTTCACATTGGAAGCTCAGGGAGTTCCGATGTTTAAGGGTAAACTGGGTGTTTCTGATGAAAACCTAGCTGTTAAAATTATTGAACAACTTAACCATAAGCGACGCTAGTTCGTTGTTAGGGGAATATTATGAGTGATGACTCTCAAGACGAGAATGAAAATACACCAGAAAATGACAGCGCATCAGACAAAGAGCAAGCGCCGGAACAAGACATTAATCCTAACGACATTGATATTGATGCTTTAGCGGGCGACGTGGCTGCGGGTGTCGAAGATGCCGGTGGAGAAAATGCCAGCGACGAAGAAGTGACCGATGATTGGGCTGCCGCAATGGCAGAAGATCCTACTACAGAAGAGGCAGGTAATGTCGATGACGAGTGGGGCGATGCCATGGCAGAAGAAGCTGATTCTGTTCAGCAAGCTAAATTAGACACACTTACCGATGAAAGTCAGCAAGGAGGCGATCATTCGACGCCGGAGCTGGATGTTATTTTAGATATTCCTGTCTCTATTTCGATGGAAGTCGGTCGTACTGAAATTCCAATTCGTAATCTGCTGCAATTAAATCAAGGTTCGGTGGTTGAACTTGATCGTCTTGCGGGGGAGCCATTGGATGTCTTGGTGAACGGTACTTTGATTGCGCACGGTGAAGTGGTCATGGTGAATGATAAATTTGGTATACGTTTAACTGATGTAGTGAGTCAAAGTGAAAGAATTCAACGCTTACGTTAATCAAAAAATGATCCAGAGTTTGGGGTTTATTCTTTGCTGGATGCCTTTATGGCTGCAGGCAGATGATGTATTAACTCAATCGCCAATGCCCTCTGACCCCATGTCTTCTATTGGTCGCGTTGTATTTACTTTGGCTGGTATGATCGCTTTGATTTTGTTATTGGCTTATTGTGCCAAGCGCTTACAAGGGATGAGTCGCTCGAATGCTGGAGGGCTTTCTGGGCAAGGTAAGTTGATAAGTACTCTGGCAACAATTTCTATAGGGTTAAAAGAAAAAATTTCTCTTATCCAAGTTGGAGATCAGCAGTTATTGATCGGTATAACGCCGCAGTCAATTCAGACCTTATTAGTACTTGAAACGCCAATTAAGCAAGAAGACATTGAACAGCAAACCCCCGTATTTCAAGCTATTTTAAAAAAGGCATTAAATAAAGCATGAAATACTGTAGCGCTCTACTTTTATTAATATTTCCTATCTTAAGCTTTGCGGATATTAACGCATTAGGGATCCCAGCGGTTACGTTTCAGCAAACGGATACTGGCGGCGAATATACAGTAACTCTTCAGATTTTAGCGTTAATGACGCTGCTGAGTTTATTGCCAGCGATTGTGATGATGATGACGGCGTTTACTCGAATTATTGTTGTGCTCGCGATTCTGCGTCAGGCTTTGGGTTTACAGCAAACGCCTTCAAACCAAGTCGTGTTAGGCATGTCTATCTTTCTGACTGCATTTATTATGATGCCCGTGTTTGAGAAAGTGAATGAAGTGGCCATCCAGCCTTACATTAATGAGACCATCAAACCATTAGAAGCGTTAGAAAGAGCGACACAGCCGATGAAAGAATTCATGCTGGCGCAAACACGAGAAACCGATTTAAATCTTTTTGTTAGAATCTCAGGCAGAAAAGATTTATTAAGCCCCGATGAAACGCCTTTGCATATCCTTATTCCTGCGTTTGTTACTAGCGAATTAAAAACGGCATTTCAAATAGGTTTTTTGATTTTTATTCCCTTTCTTATTATTGATCTCGTAGTAGCAAGTATTCTGATGGCAATGGGTATGATGATGCTATCGCCGATTATTATTTCCTTACCGTTTAAAATAATGTTGTTTGTATTAATTGATGGTTGGGCTTTGGTTATGGGTACTTTGGCTAACAGTTTCGGTACTATTTGATGATGAGATCACTTCAGGAGGCCGTATGGGGGTAGAGCAAATTGGTGACTTATTTTCACAGGCTTTATTTATAATTGTTACCATCGTTTTTGTAATGGTGATCCCTAGCTTAGTGGTTGGTTTGGTGGTTGCAACTTTTCAAGCCGCTACCCAGATTAATGAACAAACTTTAAGTTTTTTACCCCGATTAATTATTACATTGATTAGCTTAATTTTCTTTGGTTCTTGGGCGGTCAATAAAGTCGTTGAGTTTACTCTTGGTATTTATACCAATATTCCTTTTTTGGTCGGTTAAGGTAGTTTAGGGATATGTTGGAATTTACGGCCTTAGAACTCAATGGCTGGGTGAGTCAATATTTTTACCCCTTCGCTCGAATTGCTGGCTGTCTTGGCGTGATGCCATTACTCGGCAGTAAGTTGGTACCACGACAGATTAGAATCTTACTGTCGGTCTTTATTACTTTAATTATCGCGCCTCTATTACCTCCGATGCCTAATGTTGATCCAATGTCTTTGGCGTCTTTTATATTGATCTTTGAGCAGATGTTGATTGGTATTGTATTGGGGTTTATGGTGGAAATAGTAACCCAAGTATTCGTTTTAGCGGGGCAATTAATTGCTATGCAGACGGGTTTGGGGATTGCGACAACGGTCGATCCTGCTCAGGGTGTTTCTGTGGTAGTGGTCAGCCAATGGTTTCTTTTTTTAACCAGTCTTACTTTTTTAGCGCTCAATGGTCATTTAATCGTAATCGAAGTTGTTGTTGAAAGTTTCTATACCATGCCGATTGGAAGTGGTGCTTGGAGCGCAGATGATTATGGCCGAATGGTGCGTTGGGGTGGCTGGATGTTTGCCTCGGCTTTGGTGATTGCACTGCCTGCTTTAACATCGCTATTAATCGTTAACTTTGCCTTTGGTGTGATGACACGAGCAGCGCCCCAGTTGAATATTTTCTCTTTAGGTTTTCCCGTTACTATGATGGTTGGCTTGGCCATTATTTGGCTAACCATTGGTCATTTGGGTGAAAGTTTTCATACTTTATTGGAAGTATTATTTGAGTTTTTACGCGCGTTAATTCGAACACCTTAATGATGAAAATCGATATTTTATAGCCAAATTACTGGAGTACTAGTATGGCTGAAGAAGACAGCAGTCAAGAAAAAACCGAGGAACCCACCGAGCGAAAGATCCAGAAGTCGAAAGAAGATGGACAAACCGCTCGCTCGAAAGAGCTCAATACAACGGCTATCTTATTATTTGGCGCGCTGGGTTTAGTCGCGTTTGGCTCTTATATGAGTGATAAGATTTATCACATTGCGCGTTACAATCTTGATGTTGAACGGGCGGCGGCGTTTGATACCAGTTATATGTTCAGCCATATGTCCGCTTCTATGTGGGAAGCTATTGTAGCGTTAGTTCCTTGGTTTATCTTGGTGTTAATCGCGGCATTTTTATCACCTTTAGGGGTCGGGGGTTGGCTATTTAGTACGAAGGCTTTAGCCCCTAAAATGTCTCGAATAAGTCCGTTGGCAGGTTTTAAAAGAATGTTTTCTGCTAACTCTTTGGTCGAGCTGTTTAAAGCCTGGGCTAAGGTTTTAATCGTGGGAACCAGTGCGTATTTTGTCATTGATTTTTACTTTCAAGATGCCATGGAGTTACAAAGTGCTGCGGTACGCCCCGCCATTAAACGCTCGGTAGAGATAGTCTTATGGGCAGCGGTGATTTTGTGTGCGTCTACTTTGATGATTGCAATAATTGATGTGCCTTGGCAGATTTACAGTCATACCAAAAAATTGCGTATGTCTTTGCAAGAAATTAAAGATGAATTTAAAGATACTGAAGGTAAGCCTGAAGTTAAAGGGCGGATCCGCCAAATGCAGCGAGAGGCTGCTCAACGTCGCATGATGGGAGCAGTGCCTGATGCCGATGTGATTATTACTAACCCAACACACTATGCTGTAGCATTGAAATATACTGGGGGATCAGGGGCCCCTATTGTGGTTGCTAAAGGTATCGAAGAAACTGCCCTTAAAATCAGAGAGATCGCCAAAGAAAATAACGTCCCACAAATGGAAGCACCGCCGCTTGCGCGTGCGATTTATGCCCATACTCGCATCGATGATGAAATTCCTGAGGGCTTGTACGTCGCCGTTGCACAAGTGCTGGCTTATATTTATCAGGTTGACCAATATGCGAAAGGACAAGGCGCTAAGCCTGAACGTCGTCCAGCAATGCCAATTCCAAAAGATTTGCGAGTTGACCCTAATGCCGAGAAAAAATAAATTATTTTATAAAAAAAACCAATAAAACATAAAGTGTGCACCCTTTTTGCAAACAGACTAATTAACGTCAATTTTTTTGCACTTATTTTGCACTAGGGTATTTATGGCCACGTTAGATCGCGGACAAATATTTCAACAGGTTCGAGGGAATTTTATTACCCTAATAACGGGTAATCTCGGCATTCCTATTATGCTGTTGATCCTGCTTGGCATGATGACATTGCCATTGCCTCCTTTTTTATTAGATACTTTTTTTACGTTTAATATCGCCATTTCAATTGTTGTTCTGCTTATTTGTGTCTACGCCAAAAAACCATTAGATTTTGGCGTCTTCCCCAGTATTTTATTGATTGCTACCTTATTACGCTTAGCCCTAAACGTTGCTTCAACGCGGGTTGTTTTATTGGAAGGTCACAAAGGCGGTGATTCTGCGGGTAAAGTGATTGAGGCGTTTGGTGAAGTATTAATTGGCGGCAACTACGCAGTGGGTTTGGTTGTATTCGCAATTTTAATGATTATAAACTTCGTTGTAGTGACCAAAGGTGCTGGACGAGTGGCCGAAGTAAGCGCTCGCTTTACTTTGGATGCGATGCCCGGTAAACAAATGGCGATTGATGCCGATTTGAACGCGGGTTTGATGGATGCTGATCAAGCTAAGGCTCGACGTGCAGAGATTGCAGCAGAAGCTGAATTTTATGGTTCAATGGATGGTGCCAGTAAATTCGTAAAAGGTGATGCGATTGCTGGGATCTTGATCTTAGTCATTAACGTTGTGGGCGGCTTTGCCATAGGGATGGGCCAGCATGATTTATTATTTGCCGATGCTGTACAGAAATATACCATTTTAGCAATTGGTGATGGTCTGGTTGCACAGATACCTTCGTTACTCCTGTCTACTGCCACTGCGATCATGGTGACTCGAAACAGTGACGCTAAAGATGTGGGCGAGCAAATCATTGGTCAAATATTTGCCTCTCCTCGTGCTTTGGCTATTACTGCTGTCGTTTTGTTTTGCATGGGTATTATTCCCGATATGCCTCATTTTGTATTTCTGCTTGCGGCCTTCTTAGCAGGTGCAGGTGCGTATTTCATTCATTGGCGAAGTGAGGGTGGTATTTTTATTGACGGCAAGCCTGTTACCGGTAAAAACGCAGAATCGGCTCAAAGCAGTCGCTCTTCGAGCAAAGCAGTATCTAGCAACGGTGCTCCTCCTTTGCCTGGAGAAGCGCTACCAGAACAAGAAGTGAAAGAATTGGGTTGGGATGATGTTGAAGCGGTTGATCGGGTTGGTTTAGAGGTCGGCTATCGTTTGATTCCTTTGGTCGATAAAAACCAAGGTGGTCAGTTATTAGCGCGAATTAAAGGTGTGCGTAAAAAGCTGTCGCAAGATATCGGGTTCCTAATGCCTTCGGTGCATATTCGCGATAATCTCGATTTAATGCCCAGCCAATATCGTATAACGCTGATGGGAGTGACGCTAGCAGAAGCAGAAATCTATCCTGAGCGTGATATGGCGATTAACCCGGGCCAGGTATTCGGTAAGTTAGAGGGAATTGAAACGCTAGACCCTGCTTTTGGTCTGGAAGCTATGTGGATTGAGAGTACGCAAAAAGATAAAGCACAAACATTGGGTTATACGGTAGTCGATGCCAGTACGGTGGTTGCGACCCACCTTAATCAGTTATTGCATAAACATGCGCATGAATTAATTGGTCATGAAGATGTGCAGAAGATGCTTGATATTCTGAACGACTCATCGCCTAAGCTTGCTGAAGAGTTGGTACCGAATACGGTATCGATCAGTCAGTTGTTATCCGTCTTGCAAACCTTGTTGCGTGAAGATGTACCGGTACGAGATATGCGAACCATAGCCGAGTCTTTGGCGAACATGTCTCCACGTAGTCAAGAAATTGCCGCTCTAACGGGAGCTGCCCGCACAGGTTTAGCCCGTTTAATTATCCAAAACATCTTTGGTACCGCGGATGAGCTCAATGTTATGACCTTAGACCCCGCTTTGGAACAGTTGTTGCTTAAGACAGTACAACAGAGTGCACAGCAGACCGGAAATATGGATACGTTAGTAATTGAACCCAGTATGGCCGATGCGATTCAGCGTTCATTAATGAATGCAACGCAAGAGCAAGAAAATGCCGGTCGTCCTGCCGTATTGGTCGTATCTAGTCAACTACGTCCTGTTCTTTCTCGCTTTGTGCGCAATACGATCGAGCATTTAAGCGTTCTGTCGTATCAAGAAATTCCTGATAATAAAACGATTACGATCGTGGCAACAGTGGGGGCTTAAAGAATGAAAGCAAAACGTTTCACTGCTAAAAATATGCAGCAAGCCTTGCGAATGGTTTCAGATGAATTAGGCCCTGATGCCGTCATACTTTCGAATAAACGGGTTGGAAAAGGCGTCGAGGTAATTGCGGCACTTGATTACCAAGAGATGGCTAATGAGCAGCAACAGCAAGAAATTGATCGTCAGTTAGCTTTGCAGCAGGAACTAGAACAGGCGAAGCAGACGACGGGTAAAATTCGTCAAGAGCACCCGTTGTTTGATCAATCGAATGTTTCGACCACCGCAGCATTAAAAGAAGCCTTACAGGGTATTAAAGAGGGCACTATCGCGCAGTCAGCTGCACTGGATGCCGTAATGCTCAGTGAAGAAGAGTTGCAGAAATCAATCAGTGAAAAAGCGGCGACAATGAGTCGCGATGAAGCGACACCTTTCTTGAACCAAGTCACCGCTGAATTAAAAGATTTAAAAAACTGGTTGGTCAGTCAGCAAGGTAATGCTTGGAATCCTACTCGTCCCCTTAGTTGGCAGCAGGCACAAATTTGGCAGCGTTGCCAAGATTTAGGAATTGATCCCTCTTGGGCTGATAAGTTAGTGAGTGCTTTGCCAGAAGGCGATGAAGACATCGAAAAAGGCTGGGCTCAGTGTTTAAAATTCATCGCTGAAGATTTACCTTTAGCCGATAATAATATGCTACAAACTGGCGGTTGTTTTGCGTTTGTTGGCCCGACGGGCGCTGGTAAGTCAACGACTATCGGAAAACTTGCCGCGCAATATGTTATTAATCATGGCAGTGAAGATATTGCCTTGATCACGATGGATAACTATCGCATTGCTGCTCACGATCAATTAAAAGCCTTTGCTCGCATTATGGAAATTCCTTTATTGGTACTAGAACCTAACGGTGACCTTTCGGCGATGCTTGATCAATTGAGTGATAAGAAATTTATTTTGATCGATACCGCAGGTTTAGCCATACAAGATCCACACTTTTCCGTTCAGTTGTCTATGCTTAAAGGGGCAGGAAATAGAGTAAGGTCTTTATTAGCTTTACCTCTGACGAGTCAGGCTCGTTGTTTACAAGAAAATTACGAACACTTTAAACCTGCAGGCATTGATGGTTGTATTTTTACTAAATTAGATGAATGTTTTAGTTTGGGGCAGGCAATGAGTATTGCTTCCGTTACACGTTTACCTATACATATGGTCACTGATGGTCCTCATATTCCCGATGATATTCATTTTCCTAATGCTAAGAAGATGGTGCGTCTAGCCGAACAAATGGCACGTATGGCTCAAGCTCGTTGGCAAACATCAGAAGTGAGTTCCGCAATGAATAATAATTTTATGCAGCACGGAGTGTAGGCATGGCTCAGCACCCAGTACAAGTAATTGCAGTCGCTGGCGGTAAAGGCGGAGTAGGAAAAAGTAATGTGACGGTTAACCTTGCGTGCGCTCTTTCAGAATTAGGACGCAAGGTTGTTATCCTCGATGCCGATTTGGGTTTGGGGAATATTGATGTGTTGCTAGGCATAACCGCCAATAAAACGATTGAACATGTTTTAAAAGGCGAATGTACTTTACGAGAAGTCATGGTTGACGGCCCTGGTAAAGTAAAAATTGTGCCCGCTACATCCGGTGCTCAACACTTATCAATGCTTACAACGCAAGAACACGCGGGTCTAATTCAAGCGTTCAGTGATATCGGTAATGATCTAGACATATTGTTAATTGATACCGCCGCGGGTATTTCAGACGCGGTCATGAGTTTTGCTCGTGCGGCGCAAGAAGTTTTAATTGTTGTGACCGATGAACCTACCTCTATTACGGATGCTTACGCGCAAATTAAATTACTGAACCGTGATTATGGTGTTTTTCGTTTTCGTGTGATTGCGAACATGATTCGTACCCCACAAGATGGTCATGCGTTGTTTGCTAAATTGATCAAGGTCACCGATCGCTTTTTAGATGTTGCCATGCAATACGTCGGCTCAGTTCCTCAGGATGATGCTGTTCGTCGAGCGGTACAACGCCAAAAAGCCGTTGTTGAGGCCTATCCTAGATCGAAGGCTGCGACGGCATTTAGAGGCTTAGCCAAGAAAGTTGATGCCTGGCCACTCGCGTCAACTCCACGAGGACACCTTGAATTCTTTGTGGAAAACCTTGTCCAATCAGGAGCCCATGGGTAGTACTTTTAATGAATGGATGTGCTATGTACGATGAAGTCAGCAGCCCAAATTTTGATGAGTTGGTTCGTGATCATGCATTACTGGTGAAACGAATCGCGCATCATCTAAGGGGGCGATTACCCGATAGTGTTCAGCTTGATGATCTTATTCAAGCGGGTATGATTGGGCTAATTGAAGCCGCACGAAAATACGATGGTGCTAAAGGCGCAAGCTTTGAAACCTATGCCGGTATTCGAATTCGGGGATCCATGTTGGATGAAATTCGACGCGGTGATTGGGCACCTCGTTCTGTGCATAGAAACTCACGACGTATCAGCGAAGCAATTAAAGAAGTTGAGCTCGCGAAAGGTCGAGATGCTGATGATCAAGAAGTTGCAGAGCATCTCGAAATGAGTGTGGATGAGTACCATACTCATTTAAAAGACTCTGCAGGTTGTCGCCTATTCAGTTTTGAAGATGTCATGGAAAAAGGCGAGCAAGGTCAAGAGCAGCTTGTGGGTGCTAGTCCAAGTCCTTTTTCGGGCATCGAACGTGATGCTTTTCAATCATCATTAGCCGATGCCATTAAAGTATTACCTGAGCGAGAACAGCTTGTATTGGCGCTTTATTATGATGAAGAACTTAACCTTAAAGAGATAGGTGCCATTCTTGGGGTTAGCGAATCTAGGGTCAGCCAAATACACAGTCAAGCAGCTCTGAGATTGCGGTCACGATTAACTGAGTGGGCGTAGTGTACTCATAATACTTGAGTTGATGCTCATTAATTAACAAAATATTGGTTAACGTTTAATTGATGTATTTATATATCGGTATAAATTTCTAACTCTTTGTAATTTCTATTTATTTTCTTTCTGGCTAATGCCCTATCACAGTCTACACTTCTAATTAGGAGTTATTGGAATTTATGTGAAGCTGGCATTCGGAGGTCGCTTTGGACAAAAATATGAAGATTCTTGTTGTTGATGATTTTTCTACAATGAGACGGATCGTCAAAAATCTGTTGCGTGATTTGGGATTTACCAATACACAAGAAGCAGATGATGGATTAACGGCATTGCCAATGTTACAGACGGGCGATTTTGATTTTCTGGTGACAGATTGGAACATGCCAGGAATGACGGGACTCGACTTACTAAAGCATGTGCGTGCTGACGATAAACTTAAAACCTTACCTGTATTGATGGTGACTGCAGAGGCAAAGCGTGACCAAATTGTCGCGGCTGCTCAAGCGGGTGTGAATGGTTATGTAGTTAAGCCTTTTACGGCAGCTGTTTTAAAAGAAAAAATTGATAAAATCTTTGAGCGTGTTGAAGGTTGATAACAGGGAATTGGTATGGCTGAGCTGAAAATAAATCCTCGAGCGCCATCCTTTCAGCAGGAAATGAAAGAGCTTGCTGAAGACTTGTTGACAAAGATCGATGGTGGAGATCTTGGGAAAATTGTTGGCGTTGTCAACAATATCAACGGAGTGCGTGATCGAACGTTGTATGACGAAATCGGTAAGTTGACGCGTGGATTGCATGATTCGATTAAAGATATAAAAACGGGCGACGAATTAAGCGAAGGTTCTGGCATGGGCCAAGCCTCCGACAAGCTGGCTTATGTTATTGAAATGACAGCTAAAGCCGCAAATCGTACGATGGATTTAGCAGAAGAGGGTATGCCTCTTAATAATGAAAATCTGGACGGGGCAATAGTACTGCAAAAACAGTGGCAAAAGTTTTTACATAAAGAACTTAAACCTGATGAATTTCGAGATTTAACAAAAAAAATTGATGTGTATTTCTCTCAAACACAGATTAATTCAAAAAAAATAGCGTCAAACTTATCTGATATTTTGATGGCGCAAGATTTTCAAGATTTAACTGGGCAAGTAATTCAAAGAGTAACTAAGTTGGTTGCTGAAGTAGAAGCACGCTTGGTGGACTTGGTAGCTATGGCGGGTGAGGTGGATCGTATAACGGGTATTTCCCATACGGAACCGAACCATAATGAGACCTCACAAGACGATAGTAAGCACATCAAAGCAGAAGGGCCTCAAGTCGATACCACCTTAGAGGGTGTGGTTGATGGTCAAGATGATGTTGATGACTTATTGTCGAGCCTTGGTTTTTAAGGAGCTAATGGATGAGTTTTGAAGAAGATGACGAGATACTACAAGACTTTCTGGTAGAGGCGGGAGAAATTCTAGAGCTACTTTCGGAGCAGTTAGTTGAACTTGAACAGCGTCCTGATGATTATGATTTACTGAATGCGATCTTTCGTGGTTTTCATACTGTAAAAGGTGGCGCTGGATTTTTACAGTTAAACCCTTTAGTTGATTGTTGTCATGAAGCAGAAAACGTCTTTGACATTTTACGTAATGGCAAGCGCACAGTCACGTCTGATTTGATGGATGTTATTCTGGAATCGCTGGATACTGTGAACGAAATGTTTGATGCCGTTCGTAATGGTCAGAAGCCTTCGCCTGCAACTCCAGAATTACTCGCAACGTTACATCGTTTAGCTCAGCCCGAAAGTAATGATGCACCAGTGCCGGAGGCCGCTGCAGAAAAAGTCGAAGAGACAGCAGATGTCGCTGTGCAATCTGGAGTAGGTGCTGAACAATCAGAAGACATTACTGATGATGAATTTGAAAAGTTGTTAGATGCCCTTGATGGCGAAAAAGCGGAAGTGGCCAGTGCCTCATCTGAGAGTGCAGCAGTTGGTAACGGTCTTGGACTCGATGACAGTGACATATTCTTTGACGTCAGTGATGAACCAGTCGTTGCTGAGACCAGCGATGAAATAACAGAAGATGAATTTGAAGCATTATTAGATCAAATACACGGATCAGGTAAATCTGCTACACCGGCTGATAGTGCTGGATCAGATAATAAAATTGCCGATACTACTTCTGCACCAGCGCCATCAGGTTCTGATGATCTAATTACTGATTCTGAATTTGAAGATTTACTGGATCGTTTACACGGTAAAGGACAGAACCCAGCGACACCTGATGTGGAGCCTGCAAAGTCCGCAGACATTAAAGTAGAAGCAGTAAAAGCAGAAGTACTAAAGCCTCAAGCAGAAGTTAAAAAACCTGACCTTAAAAAGCCTGAAGTTGTTCAGCCAAAAGCTGTTGAAAAACCAGTAGCAAAACCTGCCGGTAAATCATTAGAGGCTTCTGCACCTGCTGCGGAAACTACCGTTCGAGTCGATACCAAGCGATTAGACGACATCATGAATATGGTCGGAGAACTCGTATTAGTTCGTAATCGCCTCGTGCGCTTAGGCTTAAAAAGTAATGACGAGGCGATGTCAAAAGCGGTTTCAAATCTTGACGTTGTTACTGCAGACCTTCAGTCATCGGTTATGAAAACTCGAATGCAGCCGATCAAAAAAGTATTTGGTCGCTTCCCTCGAGTCGTTCGTGACTTAGCACGGTCCTTGAAAAAAGAAGTTAATTTGGAACTTCGAGGAGAAGACACCGACCTAGATAAAAACTTGGTTGAAGCCTTAGCAGATCCACTCGTTCACTTAGTGAGAAATGCAGTTGATCACGGTGTTGAATTACCCGATCAGCGTGAAGCAGCAGGAAAGTCTCGTGTGGGTGTCGTCACGTTAGCGGCTGAACAAGAAGGTGATCATATTTTGCTTTCCATTGAAGATGATGGCGGCGGTATGGATGCTAATATTTTACGAGGCATCGCTGTTAAAAAAGGGGTGATGGACCAAGATGCGGCTGACCGTTTAACTGAAAATGAATGCTATAACTTAATTTTTGCTCCAGGATTTTCAACTAAAGACGTTATTTCAGATGTATCAGGCCGTGGCGTTGGTATGGATGTGGTGAAAACTAAAATAACCCAGCTAAACGGCATTTTAAATATTGATTCAACCTTGGGTAAGGGTACGCGAATTGAGATTAAGGTACCCTTAACACTTGCGATTATGCCGACATTAATGGTGATGTTAAAAGATCAAGCCTTTGCATTTCCTTTAGTGAGCGTTAATGAAATTTTTCACTTAGATCTTTCAAAAACGAATGTGGTTGATGGTCAAGAAGTGATTGTTGTTCGAGATAAACCGATTCCTTTATTCCATCTAAAACGTTGGTTGGTTAAAGGTGAGGCGGATGCAAATGCGGATGAAAGTTCTCACGTACTCGTTGTTTCTATTGGTAACCAAAGAGCGGGCTTTGTGGTTGATCAATTGATTGGTCAAGAAGAGGTCGTTATTAAACCTCTTGGTGCGATGCTGCATGGTACTGCTGGCATGGCAGGGGCAACCATTACCGGAGACGGCCGTATTGCTTTAATTTTAGATGTTCCTAGTATGTTGCAACATTACGCAGGACGTTAGTTAGCTATCGAATAAAGGACGATTTTATATCATGGCTCTACCGACGAAGCTGAAGGTATTAGTGGTTGATGATTCAGGATTTTTTCAACGCCGCGTAACTGAGATAATTAATGCCGATGCTCGTCTAGAAGTTGTTGCAACTGCTAGTAATGGTCTTGAAGGTGTTGAAAAGGCTT
>JBNMPQ010000014.1:0-22596 GCA_051276935.1 Oleispira sp.
TACTTAAACGAAGTTCTGAAAGATCAATGCCTTCATCACAAAACGGATGACTATTAAAATTAGGGGCTTCACTGTCACTCGGTTTGTAGCATTGATCAGTAAACACATTACCCGCATCTAAGAAAAATACGCTGCGTAATGAACTGCGATCTTCAATAAATGGGAATGGGAAAATTAATTCAGTACTGCCTTCTACAAGAATATTGCCACCTAAAGCGGTCGCACGCTCAACATAAGCAGGCGCTTGTACAATAGAACCACTCGATGCATCCGTCATATAAACAGGTGCATAACCTGCAGAATTTATAGCACGAACAATATCCCCGTCGGCATTTTCATAAAAAATATTTCCTGCAGCCCCACTGTCAACTATCGGACGCCCCAAGTTATCTGTCTCAAATACTGGATTACCATCGCTGTCCGTTTCGACCAAATCAACAAGATTATATTCAGGTAAACCCTGTGGTCCTAAAGAACTGGTACGGTATCCACGAACCGAACCAACACCACCCGCACGGAAATTCTTAAAGAAAGGCAATTGGTTTAAATCACCAAAACCATCCCCGTATCCTAACTCAGTACGGAAACGAATTGACCAATCAAGATTTAAAGGGATGTAGTAATCTGCTTTGTATCCAATTTTGTAATACGTTAAATCACTACCGGGGATCGCTAGATCAAACGATAAACTTTGCTGAGCCCCAGCTGTAGGAAATAAACCACGGTTTAAATTAGACCATTTCCAGCTTGAACCTAAAGAATATTCGCGGAAATGATCGCCCCTCTCTTCGATAAAATCTGAAATTTCTGCTGGCACAGTAGAGCCTTCAAACATATCCGTTTCAGATGCACCCAAGGTAAATGATAAACGCTCACGATTGCTAATTGGATAACCAAAAGAGACATTACCACCCAATGTATTCGTTTGATAATCACTGGTAAAAGATTGACTAGAGAAATCCGTTTTACGATAAAACAGATTAAAACCACGACTCACACCATCAATGGTGTAATAAGGATCTTGGAATGAAAAGTTATACGACTGCACGGTACTATTTTTTTGCAGCGCCAAAGACATACGGTTACCCGTACCTAAAAAGTTATTTTGGCTAATGCTAGTGCCTACAATAAAACCACTACCACCGGCATAACCCACATTGAAATTCAAACTACCACTAAGTTGTTCTTCGACACTGTAATTTACATCGATTAAATCATCGGCCCCCCCAACAGCAGGAGTCTCAACATTGACGCCTTTAAAGAAGCCAAGCTGGTTTAAACGCTTTTTACCCGCTTCAATTTTTTCTGTTGATGCCCAACCACCTTCCATTTGCAACATTTCACGACGTAATACATCATCAAGAGTACTTTCATTACCCGCAAAATTTATACGTCGAACATAAGTTCGCTTACCAGGTTCTACGAAGAAAGTAATATCAACTTCTTTTGTTTCATCATCAATTTTTGGAATGCCATCAACTTTAGCAAAGGTATAGCCGTCATTACCCAAACGCTTAATCATCAGGTCACTGCTAAGCGTCACTTTCTGTCGAGAGAAAACATCGCCTTCGTTAATAATATAGAAACGTTCCAGCTCTTCTTCAGGTAATACTAAATCACCTGCAAACTGAAGTTCTCGCACAGTATAAATATCGCCTTCACTGACATTAATCGTAATGTAGACGCCTTTTTTATTGGGTGATACAGAGACTTGAGTCGATTCGATATTGAAACGGATATAACCACGATTCAAATAGTAAGACCTTAAAGTTTCTAAATCCCCTGACAGTTTTTCACGCGCGTATTTATCGTCACTGGCATACCAAGACCAAAAATTACTGGTTTGTAATTGAAAAGTTTTTAGTAATTCTTCATCACTAAACTCAGAGTTGCCGATAATATTAACGTGCTGAATAGAAGCCACCGTGCCTTCATCAACTTGAATAACCAAGCCCACTCTGTTTCGTGGCAGTGCCGTAACTTCCGTTTTAATATTGGCATCATAACGGCCTTGGGCAACGTATTGGCGTTCTAGCTCAAGAGAAATTCGCTCTAAGGTTGAACGCTTAAAAACTAAGCCTTCTGCTAAACCCGACTGCTTTAAACCGTCTTTTAGCGCGTCGCTGGTAATCGCTTGGTTACCCTTAATTTCTAATTGCGTAATGGTCGGTAATTCAACCACCTGAACAATCAATACATCCCCATCACGCTGTAAAGAAATGTCATTAAATAATGCCGTCTTAAATAAACGCTTTGATGCTGTCGTTAAGCGCTGAGTATCAACACGGTCTCCGACGTCGATAGAAAAGGCTTCAAAGACCGTTCCCGCAGAAATGCGTTGCAAACCTTCGACGCGAATATCACTGACGACAAAAGACTCTGCAGCCGCTACATGACTGAATACTGCTAAAAAACATGTTAAAAATAAAACTCGCATATGCGATTCAATTCCAAAATTAGGCCAAAATTATTAACAGTCTGTATAACACAGAACTATAGGCGGCTGATGTCATTATAAAAAGCGATAACCATGAGACTCATCAACAGTGCCATGCCAACCTGTACAGCCACTATCTGAGTACGTTCAGATAATGCTCTACCTCGAATTGCCTCTATGGCGTAAAACATAATATGGCCACCATCCAATACTGGAATGGGTAATAAATTCAGAACACCAAGCGAAACACTCAATAATGCTAGAAATCCAATAAAAGCCTGTAAACCATTACTCGCTGAAGAGTCTGCTACTTTAGCAATGGTAATCGGTCCACTCAAGTTCTTGACAGAAAGATCACCCAAAATCATCTTCCACAGCGAATCTAATGTAAAAACAATCAGTTGCTGCGTCTTAAACGTCGCGTGTACCAAGGAATCAATAGGGCCTAGCGTTGTTTCCGTAATCCAGTCGTTCGGCACTTCAGGAATAGCAGAAGGATCTATTCCTGCACCCACGTAGCCAATTATCTTTCCATTTTCAATGTTTTTTACCGCTGGAATTAATTGAATGGCAATTTCTTTGCCATCGCGTTCAACGATAAGATCTAATGGCTGCTCCGGATTATCACGCACAACGGCGACCCAGTCACGCCAATCTGTCACTTCAATAAGATTTTCTGCACTGATAATGCCGACAACCTTATCCCCGCCAACAAGTCCAGACTTAGCCGCCGCACCGCCTTCGACTACTTGCCCTATTATCGCTTCAATGGGCAACTGTCTGGGTTGAATGCCTAACGCCTTCATTGGATCTGGCGCTTCTTGATCGGTTAACCACCGCTCAATCGGAATACGAATACTGCGCTGAACTTGCTGGCTATCTTCAACAATTAAAGGTAACTCTGCCGTTTCACCGATATACGAAATTAACTGCCAAGATACTTCTTGAAAACTGTCGACGGCTACATCAGCAATCGAAACGATACGATCGCCTGGTTGAATACCCTGTTCATATGCGGGGCTATCAATTTCAATTTGACCTATAACAGGTACTAATCCAGAAGTGCCCATCATAAAGATCGACCAATAAGCGAACACCGCAAAAATGAAATTTGCAATCGGACCTGCGCTCGCAATTGCAATTCGCTGCCACACTGTTTTTTGATTAAACGCTTGATGTAATTCCTCAGGCTTTACTTCACCTTCTCGCTCATCCAGCATTTTCACATACCCACCCAGCGGAATCGGTGCAATGGAGAATTCTGTACCCAATTTATCGGTATAAGACCATAACGGCTTACCAAATCCGACTGAGAAGCGAAGAACTTTTACTCCACAACGGCGTGCAACCCAAAAATGTCCAAACTCATGGATCACCACTAGAATACTAATGGCTAAAATAAAAGATAATAAGGTGCTCATACCTGACCTACTCTTTGTTTATTATGTTTAAACTCAGTCAACACACGCTTCGCTTGCTCTCTTGCCCACAAATCGGCAGCCAAAACATCCTCTAGACATTGCACCGTTTTATCTGGGCAGATGGCCATTATGTTTTCAATTATCTTTGGGATGGCTAAAAAGCTAATTTGTTCCGCTAAAAATGCAGCAACCGCAATTTCATTCGTCGCATTCAATACAGCAGGACAAATACCCCCGCGTTCAAAAGCGGCTTTAGCCAAGTTTAAACATGGAAATGTATCATGGTCGGGGGCAACAAAATCGAGCTGAGCAATCTCAAATAAATCAAGATGCTTAACCCCCGCATCAATACGCTCAGGCCATGCCATACCATAGGCAATAGGCGTTCGCATATCAGGCTGCCCCAACTCTGCTATTACAGAACCATCGCTGTATTGCACCATTGAATGGATAACACTTTGCGGATGCACAACAACCTGTATTTGATCCGCTCGGCAATTAAATAAGAAGCACGCCTCGATTAATTCCAACCCTTTATTCATTAACGTTGCTGAATCGACTGAGATCTTTGCTCCCATAGACCAATTTGGGTGAGCAACCGCTTGCGCAGGAGTAACCTCGGTTAGTTCTTCTTTTGTTTTATTACGAAAAGGGCCACCAGACGCGGTTAATAATATTTTTTCAATACCGTGCTGTGAAAAATCGCCTTGATAGTTTGCCGGTAAGCTTTGAAAAATAGCATTATGCTCACTATCAATCGGCAATAACTTTGCGCCATTATCACGAATCGCATCCATAAATAATGAACCCGCCATTACCAGAGCTTCTTTATTGGCCAATAATACTCTTTTACCGGCCTTTGCAGCCGCTAACGTTGGCAACAAACCCGCTGCTCCCACAATCGAAGCCATGACCATATCAACATCCGGATCTGAAGCAACCCTTGCAAGTGCTTCATCACCAATCAATATCTGACAATCTGAATTCTGATCGCTTTTTCGTGTTTGACTTAACAGCTTACGAGCTTGTTCAGCCGCTGAATCACTAGGAACAACAATATAACGAGGAGAGAACTCAATCGCAGCCGCAACAAGTTCTTTAATACGCGAAAAACCCGTTAGCGCATAAACGCGATAACGGGTCGGGTGACGACGAATAACATCTAGGGTACTGCTACCGATGGAGCCTGTTGCTCCTAATACGGTAATCCACTGGTTCATTGTTGTTCGCTCATAATTTAATATTCAATAGATCGACGTTCGACAATTAAGCAGCCAACTGCCAACCGAATAACAGCATAAAAAAAGCAAACACAGGCACGGCAGACGCCATACTATCAATGCGATCTAAAACACCTCCGTGTCCGGGTAATAGCTGGGAGCTGTCTTTAATACCACGATGGCGCTTCATCATACTTTCAAGCAAGTCGCCCATTACTGAGATAATCGCAGTAATAAAGGTCATCACGGCTAGCAAAGAAAAATCAGATTGGGTCATTGGACGCAACCACTGATTTACGCATAAAGAAAAAACAATAGCGATCAACCCTGTCGTCGCCAATCCACCCCAAAATCCTGCCCAAGATTTACCTGGGCTCACGTTAGGTGCCAACTTTTTGTTACCCCATGTTTTACCTGCGAAATAAGCACCGGTATCGGCACCCCAAATAAGCAACATGACATAAACGATAATCAATGAACTGTGCTCTTGACTCTTTAAAGCCATAAAACCAACCCACATTGGAATTAATACAAATAATCCGAGAACCGCACGGACTGGCTTAGCTTGCCACAGCGTTACTTTATTTGGATATTGAATTACTAACCAACACGCAACCAACCACCAAAAAGCGCCAACGGCCAAAATCAAAGAAGCCAACTCGGCATGCTGTGCCATGAAATAGGCTGTCGCAAACGTAGCTACTGCAACAACCCCCGCATAAGCAATACGCACGAAAGGTGAGCTATAACCTGATAAGTTAGCCCATTCCCAAGCAGCGACAGTCACGATAAAACCAATAAAATAAGCAAATTGCTCAATAGGTAAAAAGAAAATCCCGCCAACCATAAGTGGCGCTAAAATTAATGCTGTAATAAGACGTTGCTTAAACACACTACGACCCTTCTGTTATCTGATCATCGGTCCGTCCAAATCGCCTAATTCGATTAGCGAAAGCGGCCAATGCTTTTTTATATTCTAGTTGTTTGAAATCAGGCCAAAGTGCATCTGAAAAATAAAATTCAGAATACGCTGTTTGCCATAACATGAAGTTGCTAATGCGCTCTTCCCCACCGGTTCGAATCATTAAGTCCGGTGCAGGTAATTCATTAAGCCAAGTATATTTATGAAATATTTGCTCATCGATATCCTCAGCACTCAGCTTACCAGCTTCCACATCTTGAGCAATGCGTTTTGCCGCTTGAGCAATATCCCACTGACCACCATAATTAGCCGCAATGACCAAAGTCATACGATCATTATTAATCGTGAGTTCCTCAGCATCCGAGATAAGATTTTGTATTTTATTCTGAAACGCTGATTTATCCCCCATAACGATGAGGCGGATATTGTTTTTGTGAAGTTTCTTAACCTCTCGCTCTAACGCGATGATAAAAAGCTGCATCAAAGCATTTACTTCTTTCTCTGGACGGCGCCAATTTTCACTACTAAAAGCAAACAAAGTTAAAACTTCGATGCCTTGTTCAACTGACGTTTCGACCACGGCTCGTACGGCATCGACACCCGCTTTATGACCGCCAATGCCGGGCATTAAGCGTTTCTTTGCCCAACGGTTATTGCCATCCATGATGACAGCGACATGGCGAGGAACTTTCCCCGCAACCGTTTCATTATCCGTAATACTCGTCGACATCGTTTTGTCCTAAAGCTTTAATACAGGTTAAACCTGCATCAAATCCTTTTCTTTACCTGCCAAGATACTTTCAATTTCAGCAATATACTGGTTAGTCAGCTTTTGAACCTGATCTTCACCCGCACGCTCTTCATCTTCAGAAATCTCTTTTTCTTTCAAAAGATCCTTGATCATGCCATTGGCATCACGGCGGATATTTCGAATCGATACTCGACCCTTTTCCGCTTCTGCACGCGCTTTTTTAATAAACTGCTTACGCGTCTCTTCCGTCAAAGCAGGCATTGGTACACGAATTTTATCGCCCGTCGTCGATGGGTTAAGACCCAAGTCAGATTTCATGATCGCTTTTTCAATTGCAGGAATTAAAGGCTTTTCCCAAGGCACAATCGCTAAACAGCGGCCATCTTCAACATTGATATTGGCCAGCTGTGAAAGCTGTGTCGGTGAACCGTAATAATCAACCATTACACCGTCTAAAATAGAAGGATGTGCACGACCAGTACGAATTTTTTTAAACGCATCAACCATAGCACTGACGCTTTTCACCATGCGCTCTTGCGCATCATTTTTAATATCATTAATCATTATTAGCTTTCCTCATTGACAATTAGGGTGCCTACATCGCCACCCATGATAATCTTCGCTAAGTTGCCCGCTTCATGCATATCATAAACACGCAAAGGCATGTTGTGATCTTGCGCTAAGCAAATAGCAGTCAAATCCATTACACCCAACTGCTTATCAAGCACTTCGGTATACGTTAACGTATCGTATTTTACAGCTTCAGGATCTTTCTTAGGATCGGCCGTATAAACGCCATCCACATTGGTACCCTTAAGAACGACTTCGGCATTAATTTCAATACCACGCAAGCACGCTGCAGAATCGGTCGTAAAAAACGGGTTACCGGTACCCGCAGAAAAAATCACAACTTGGCCATTATTGAGACCACGCATTGCTTTACGACGATCGTAATGTTCAACAATACCACTCATTGGAATTGCAGACATAACGCGTGTCGTAATATTTGAACGCTCTAGCGCATCACGCACAGCCAAAGCATTCATCACCGTGGCCAACATTCCCATATGATCGCCAGTCACTCGATCTAGACCTGCTTCACTTAATGCTTTGCCACGGAATAAATTACCACCACCAATTACTATCCCGACTTGCACACCAATCCCTACCAGCTGACCAATTTCAAGCGCAATACGGTCTAAAACTTTTGGATCAATACCAAAACCCAATTCTCCCATTAGCGCTTCACCGCTCAATTTTAGAAGAATGCGTTTGTATCTAGGGGTGCGTTGTTCAGCCATAGCCAACTCCAGTGGATTTAATCAATATAATTTGGGGGTGACAAAAACCATTTAAGGCTTTCAAAAAAATGCCGGGTTACCCCGGCATTTCTGGAATTCTCTCACATTACAAGAAAGAATTCCCAGTCAATTCAATCAGAATTAACCCTTAAGTTGAGCAGCAACTTCCGCAGCAAAATCAACTTCAGCAACTTCAACGCCTTCGCCAACCGCAATACGCTGGAAAGAAACGATAACAGCACCGGCTTCTTTCGCAAGCTGGCCAACAGTGATATCAGGATTCTTAACAAAAGGCTGATCTGTCAAGCTAGACTCTTTTAAGAACTTGCTAATGCGACCGCCCATCATTTTTTCGACAATAGCGTCTGGCTTACCCGCCATATCAGGCTGAGCTTTAATAATTTCTTTTTCTTTAGCTACAAGGTCTGCAGGCATATCAGCCGCATTAACCACAACAGGGTTTAATGCAGTAATGTGCATAGCAATGTCTTTAGCTACTTCTTCGTTTCCGCCCTGAAGGCCAACGATTGCCGCTAGCTTACCGTTAGAGTGAACATAATGGCCTACTACGTCAGCGTCTAAAGTAAAGATGCGACGAACTTCAATTTTTTCGCCAATTTTCTGAACTAAAGCTTCACGAGCTGATTCAAGCTCACCCGCCATTACTGTCGCAACGTCAGTTTCTTTAGTTTCAGCAACTTTAGCAACAACCTTGTCAGAAAAACCCAAGAAGTTAGCATCGCCTGCTGCAAAATCTGTTTCAGAGTTAACTTCAACAGCAAAGATAGAGCTGCCATTTTTAGCAACAAATACCTTACCTTCAGCCGCAGTACGATCAGCTTTTTTAGCCGCTTTTAAGCCAGAGTTCTTACGCAGGTCTTCAATCGCTAAATCGATATCGCCTTCGTTAGCTGCTAAAGCTTTTTTACATTCCATCATACCCAAGCCAGTGCGCTCGCGTAATTCTTTAACCAATAGTGCAGATATACGTGCCATAGGAAGAGTCCTTAATGTCCAGTATTTAATAATGTACAAAGCCTCGTCTTTCAACAAAGCTTTAAAATAATGATCAAAAAAAAAGGGGCAAGCCCCTTTTTTTATGATGAAGCTTCGAAATTACTCAGCCGCTGGCTCAGCTTTCTCTTCAGCAACTTCGCCTTTATCAGCAGCCGTTACTTGCTTGCCTTCAAGAACTGCATCAGCAACTGCTGTGGCGTAGATCTCGATTGCACGGATCGCATCATCGTTACCAGGAATAACGTAATCGATACCATCTGGGTTAGAGTTAGTATCAACGATACCAACAACTGGGATACCCAACTTGTTTGCTTCTTGAATCGCGATGCGCTCGTGGTCAACGTCGATTACGAAAACAACATCAGGCAAACCGCCCATGTCTTTGATACCACCGATAGAACGCTCTAGCTTGTCCATTTCGCGGGCACGCATCAACGCTTCTTTCTTAGTCAACTGTTCAAAAGTACCGTCAGCTTTTTGAGCTTCTAAATCGCGAAAACGCTTAATAGATTGACGAATAGTTTTGTAGTTAGTCAACATGCCACCCAACCAGCGGTGAGCAACGTATGGCTGGCCAGCGCGCTCTGCTTGTTGCTGGATGATTTTACTTGCTGCACGCTTAGTACCAACAAACAATACTTTGTTGTTGCCAGAAGTGCGGCTTTCAATCAACTTCAATGCATTGTTTAATGCAGGAACAGTGTGTTCCAAGTTGATGATATGAATCTTGTTGCGAGCACCAAAGATGTACTTACCCATCTTAGGGTTCCAGTAACGAGTTTGGTGTCCAAAGTGAACGCCTGCTTTAAGCAGGTCACGCATACTTACTTGCGCCATAATATAACTACCTTAATTTAGTTTGGGTTGAGCCTCCACACATCCAATACCGCGACCTTTCGGCACCCCGCAACACTGTTATGATGTGTGTGTGTATTATTTACTGATCAAGTATCAAGCAAAGCTTTTAAGAACGTATCCCTAAACTCTAAGGCAAGATAGGCCTAATCAGCCGCGCTTTATATCATTTTAACCGGTACAAATAAAGAAATATCTAATTTAGGATGTGCTTTAATGTCGTATTTGCCCCGTTTATAAAACCTCAATATGAGCGTATAATGATCCAATTAATTGTCACCACACGTAAGTAAGTTAACTGAACTCATCGTACAAGCGGAAATGCAAGCGAAAAAATATGTCCAAATTTGTAAAAACAGCTGAAGAAATCGAAAAAATGCGTATTGCCGGACGATTGGCTGCGGAAGTACTCGAAATGATCGAAGAACATGTCGTTGCAGGTATCTCCACCGATGAGCTCAATACTCTCTGTCATAATTACATAGTAGATGTGCAAGACGCGATACCAGCGCCCCTAAACTACCATGGTTTCCCTAAGTCCATTTGTACGTCTGTTAACCACGTGATTTGTCACGGAATCCCGAATGACAAGGTACTCAAAAAAGGCGATATCATTAACATTGATATCACCGTCATTAAAGATGGTTACCACGGCGATACCAGTAAAATGTTCTTTATTGGTGAAGCATCTGCACCGCTGCAACGTTTAGTCGATATCACCCAAGAGAGCATGTACAAAGCCATTGCCTTGGTTAAACCAGGATGTCGCTTAGGAGATATTGGCGCCATCATTCAGCAGTACGCTGAAAGTAATCACTATTCTATCGTCCGCGAATATTGTGGTCACGGGATTGGCAGTGAATTCCATGAAGATGGATTTCAAGTTCTGCATTACGGAAAAGCAGGAACGGGTATGGAGCTGTTACCTGGAATGACTTTTACGATTGAGCCAATGGTAAATCAAGGAAAGCGCTTTAATAAACAACTCCCTGACGGTTGGACGGTGGTCACTAAAGACCGAAAGCCGAGTGCACAGTTTGAGCATACTTGCTTGGTCACCGAAGATGGTGTCGATGTATTAACGCGCCGCAAAGAAGAGACCCAGTTCTGGTAAACCGCTACTTAAGTCACAGGCTTAAATAGCAGGGTAAACAATCGGTTTAACAATCAGCTTAATAACAGTAACAAGTTAGGGTATAGATTTTGACAACGATGGCCGTAGATAAGACAACGTTAGAGCTTCCTCGTATTAACAACGAAGTATTACTTCAGCAACTTAAAACGGCCATTTCACCCCTTCCTGTTATTAAGCCTCTGCTCGCAGATATACAACAACGCTGTCATAATTACTTTCGCGAAACGCTCGACGCCACAACCCTTGTTGCACATCGCTCTAACCTAATCGATCAAATCTTATTCTGTCTTTGGCAGCACTCTGGCTTTAATGACCATTACGATGGTAAAGACACCATATCATTACTCGCTGTCGGTGGTTATGGGCGCGGAGAACTGCAGCCACACTCCGATATTGATTTATTAATTGTATTAGAAAACGAAAGCGCCTTCGATAAACATAAAGAGGCATTACAAAGTTTTATAACTCTCTTATGGGATTTGAAACTGGATATTGGCCACAGCGTTCGTACGTTAGATGAATGTGTTAGCGAAGCCAAAAAAGATCTAACCATCATTACTAACATGATGGAAGCTAGAACTCTTGCAGGGGAAGCGTCACTATTACAGCAACTGGAAGAAAGAACTGACCCACGCATTATCTGGTCTGGGCCTGAGTTTTTTGCCGCCAAATGGGAAGAGCTAAAAAAACGTCATGCAAAACATGAAGACACTGAATACAACTTAGAGCCCAACGTAAAAAACTCCCCTGGTACTCTACGTGACATCCAAACCATTAACTGGATGGCAATGCGCCACTTTAGACATGAAGAGTTGTCAGAGTTGAAGCAATACAAATTTTTAACTCAATTTGAATTGAACCAATACCAACGCAGCACAGAATTCTTATGGCAATTACGCTACGCTCTGCATATGGTAACTAACAGAGAAGAAGATCGCCTGCTGTTTGATTTACAAATAAATATTTCTGAAATTTTAGGCTTCAGTGACGACGAAGAAATGCTCGGCGTAGAACACATGATGCTGCAGTTTTATCGCCACCAACTGGCTCTCACCGAACTTACCGACATGCTGCTTCACCATATTAAAGATGATATTTTTGGTGATTGCAGTGAAGACCATATCGAGCCGATTGATGATGATCTTTATATTTGCAATGGCGACATTCGTTTGACCGATCCAAAAAGAATTGCTGATAAACCAGAACTTTTATTACGTATATTTGTAGAGTTTGCAAAACGCAACAATATCGAAGGTATGCACTCAAGCACCATTCGCGCACTGCATGATCACCGAGAATTAATTGATCAAAATTTTCGCGAAAATCCATTGCATAATGATCTTTTTATGCAATTTCTTCGAAGCGACTTAGAAATATCCAGCTCCTTAAAACGCATGATGCGTTACGGTATTCTAGGTCGCTACATTCCTGACTTTGGCAGCATCATTGGCCATATGCAGTATGATCTATTTCATATTTATACCGTCGATGAACACAGTCTTCGCATGGTTCAAATGCTGCGCCGTTACCGACATGCCGATGAGAAAGAACATTTCCCCGTTGCCAATAACTTAATTCATAAAATTAAACGAAAAGAAGTGCTCTACATAACAGCTATTCTTCATGATGTAGGAAAAATGTATCGTGTAGAGCATGAAATTGCCGGCGCTGAAATTGCTGAAGTATTTTGTCGCCAGCACAAACTCAGCAAATACGATGCTGACATGGTGGAATGGTTGGTACGTAACCATCTATTAATGTCTCAAGCCTCACAACGTATTGATATTAATAACCCAGAAGATATTTATCAGTTCGCCCTTGAAGTAGGAGATATAGATCACCTGCAGCATTTATTTTTAATTTCCGTCGCTGACATTGTCAGCACCAACCCTAAGCTTTGGACAGGCTGGCGCGCGGAACAAATGCGCACATTGTTCTACAATACTAAGCAAGCCTTTCGCAGAGGCTTAAATAATTCAATGGGAAAAGATCAGTTCGTTAGCGCAATTCAATATGAAGCAATTTACGAATTAGAAAAGCTCGGCATAGATGAAGCTCATGCCTTGGCTATTTGGGATGAGCCTGGTGATGACTACTTTTTACGCGAAGGCGCCGAGAATATTATATGGCACACCCAGATCATTACCGATCACGGTTCCAGCGAGTCGCCGTTAGTTGCAATTAGAGAAACCAGTGACATAGATTTTGAGGGTGCGACTCAAATATTCATCTTTATGAAGAATCACCCCAATCTCTTTGCAGTAACAACCGCTACTTTAGATCAGCTTAACCTTAGTATCCAAGATGCACGTATTATGACATCCAACAACCGCAACGCGGTGGATACCTACATTGTGTTAGATGAAAATGGAGATTCTATTGGTAATGATCCAGAACGCATCAATCAGATCAAAAAGACACTGACTCATGCACTCTCCACACCCGAAGAATACAGTTCAGTGATTCAGCGCCGCACACCACGCCAACTCAAGCACTTTCAAATTCCCACCCAAGTAACACTCAGCAATGACCCCGTAATGATGCGTACGGTACTGGAAGTAATTGCAGCTGATCGCCCTGGCTTATTAGCCCGTATGGGAGAGTTTTTTATGACCCACAATTTGCTTATGCACAGTGCTAAAATTATGACGGAAGGTGAACGTATTTCAGATATTTTCTTTATCTCAGACTTTCATGACGATCCTATTAGTGACCCTGAGTTATGCCTTCACATTCAAGACGAAATTTGTAGAATATTAGATCAGCAAGTTGAAGCACAACAACAAATCTGAGTTACAGCATTCGTTGGAATGACGGTGGCCGACTTAACTAAAGTCAATGGCCTCTAGACTAAAATAGAATCTTGTACCGCTAGAAGAAGATTCAAACTCTATCTGGCTGTTCAATCGTTTTAGAGCAACATCAACAAAACGCAACCCCAAACCAATACCCTGTGCTTTTTGAGTATTACTATCACTCCCTCGCGCATAAGGTTTAAACAAACGACTCGCTAATTCAGAGGGAATACCTGGGCCTTCATCACTCACACTCAACTGAAGCAAAGAGCCTTCTAATACACCTACTTTTAATAAGACTCGGCTATTATTCGGACTGTATTTAATGGCATTACTAACCAGATTTAAAATAACTCTTTCAAGCAATTCACCATTAGTTAAAATCCAATAATCGTTATCAACCTCTATACTTAGATGAATCGATTTCTCTTGTGCTTGGTGATAAAGCGTATCAAAAGCATTTTGCGCAACTGAATAAACATCCACTTCATACAGTGAGATTTCTTCATCACCCTCTACTTTTGCAAGCTCTAAAAACTGCTCCGCAAAATTTAGTCCTCGCTGACTGTATAGATCAACTTTATCAATTAAATCTTTGGCATCCAAAGGTGGAATACCTAATGAACGCGACTGATTCACTAATGCTTGTAATGATGCCATAGGAGAACGTAGGTCATGCGACAGAAAATCAATCATCTCACTACGACTGCGATTAGCCTGCTTTACCGTACTGATATCAGTAATATTAAATACTAGCAATGGTGCTAAAGGAGAAAGACTGGCATCCACTTTATTTTGAATGCAACGAATACTAACAGACAAGTCTTTTTGCCCAGCCCTACCTTCAACGGTCACCGAGGTTTGTAATAAAATCACATCACGCAGAAGGGCTAGCCAATCCCCTTTGATCAAGCTGATCGCATTAAACAAAGATTTTGTATCGAGCATTTCAAAGTGCGTGAGCTCACTCAACGCCTTATTACGAAATAATATCTTACCCGTCAAGTCAGACACCAAAATACCCGCAGAAACGCCTTCAATACTTTCTTCAAACAATGAGTGGGTCATTGAGAGCTGCTGTTGAAAGCCATTAAGTAAAGATAACTGCTGTGCAAATACATCGCTTGCGAACTGCTCTTGATGAATCGCGGTTAGTTCATCTTGTTGCTTCTGAGATAATAACTGCTGTAATATATTTAACTTTTGTCTTTCCAGCCCAGTATATTCTTTGAAACTTAGCAGTAATATTTTTTCTTCGCCATCAAGAAGCAACTCAAATTTCTTAGCAATTACCTCCACTGATTCATGAACTAACAATGCACTCTGCTCTTTCGCATTAGAAGGCAATATCTGATACCTATCAATTTGAATCAAATTAAGAAATACCTTCAGGTCCTCCTCTGAATCTAAGCCATGATAATTTGGCAAACGAAATGCTTCCTTATCTTGCTGGATTTTTAATTGCTTAACTTGCTGGCGAAGATAATTAAACAATCGACTTAAACGCAATAAATTCCATATAAAAGGAATCGTAAGAAGCGCGAGAATCAAGCCAGCACTTTTATACCAATAACCTTGATGCAATAAACCATAGCTCAGTAACCAAACCAACAACATACCCGTCAAAGTAGCCAAGAACTGCTGCATACCAGACGACCTTGGCATTAAATACAGAGCAAAAAGCACCAGTGTAGAATTAATCAGAAAAGAAAAAAAGCGAGAAAGTGGTTTAATTAATTGACCATTATTAAGCGCTTGGTACACATTTGCATTAATATCAACCGCGGGGGTTTGTCGGCCACTATCATTAATCGGTATTAAGAGAGGATCACCTATTGAGGTCGCTGTCACTCCAACGAAAATTGTTCGTTGAGAGAGTTGCTCTACCGAAATAAAACCCGTCAATACATCTACAAACGACGCTCGCTGAAAGTCTCCTTGAGTAACAAAAGGAATAAATACATCTTCCGGGTTTGATTCTAATAACGGTGAATAAGGCTGATCAAATAAAAAAGTTGCAAATGAAAAGTGAGGCCAGCGCTGATTTTTAAAACGGTCCATTAAACGAATCGAACGCAACGTGCCATCGTCATCTAAATAGCTATTAACATGGCCCAGTCCCGAATTCTCTCTAAACATCAATGCGGGTAAGACCTCCGAAACAGCATCGGATTTCAATAGACGGTCAAAATATAAAGGTAAAATAGTTCGGCCACTATTAGCAATTGATTCGGCTAACAATTTATCATTTCTATCTTCAGAATTTGAACTCGAAAAAATAACGTTATAAGCAATAACACTCGCATCGGCTTGTGTTAACAAATTAATCATCTGAGCATGATAACTGCGAGGCCATGGCCAGTCGCCTAACAAAGAAAGACTTTGCTCATCAATTTCAATAATTAATATTTTATTGTCAGCAGGTAAAGGGAAGTTTTGTATATGATTATCATAAATAGAATAATCTAGGCCTTGAGTCCAATTCCAGAGATCGTTGCTATTAACCTGAAATAATATAATTAAGCCGAGAACTATCAAGGGCCAATCAAACCGATTATTCGCGGTATTATTTAATTGAGTTAACATTAAATTTTTATATTTTAGACCGTTAGAATTTAAGGCAAGTTTATTTTCAAACGACGATCACGACCTTCAAAACCTTGAGAGTCAACTCCTCGAATTAACAATTCAAAGCGCCCAGAATCTAAGTTTTGCAAAGTAAACAACGTGGCTTTTGTGGTTTTTTCCCATAACTGATTACTATCAGTAATCAAAATCACCTTGTAGGAAACAGCGCCCTCAATAGGCTTCCACTGAAGATCATAAGGCAGCTGAAAACTTCGTGCCCCATTAATTTCCAATAACGGACGAGACAACAAGCTAACTGGCTCAAAAACACCTTCACCTTCAACGGCCATGACAGCTTGGCCTGCAATAATATTTTTATTATTATTGTCAGATACAACAGCAAGCGCTCCTGTCAGCAACTCAGTTCTCATCACTGTATTGCCACTGTTATTCTTCTCATTTGAAACTCTGAACTCTGTTCCTCTTACAGCAGCAACGGCTGCTGGTGTCGCTATTTCATAACGACTATTTTTATTACTAATCTTTTCAACCTGCGCTTTTACTCGTCCCTTTAATAATTCAACTCGCGTATTAACTAACTGACTCCGGTCATAAAATTGTAAGCTTGCCATACGAATAGTACTGTTCGCTTTGAGTAATAAACGAGACTCATCGGCAAATTTAATCATGGCAGTGCCATTAAGGGCTTGCACAACATCTTCCTGACTGAGTAAATCACCAACGATAAGACTCTTTTGCTCTTGATTTCCCTTGCGGGCGACGCTTACTTGACCTTCTACCGCAATCACTAAGGCCGTTGTGGGATGGTTCTTTAACCACGCTTTTGGAATACGAATGATTGACCTAGGCGGAAGATGTCTTGGATTTTTTAGTTGGTTATATTCAACCAATTTTTTCCAACACAAAGGATCGCTCACATATATTTTGCAAATCGCCCAGACTGTATCGTTTTTCTTTACTGTATAGCTAAAATCATCTTTATCTGAACTAGCAAGAGTAAAAGAGGGGTTGAAAAATAGTAAAGCACACAGAATAGAAGTTAATAATTGCTTAAGTGCGTTCATTTAATATCCTTATTTATTCTTTTTTTAGAGTTAACGCTACTCAACTTTTTCTAGCCGATAACCATGCTGATAGATTGTTTTAACTCTAAAACCACTTTCTGGTGAAATACCAAGAGCCTTTCGTACACGACTGACATGAACATCAACAGTGCGCGTATTGAGATCTGATGAAATTCCCCACACCGTTTCTAACAAGAAGCTCCTTGATAGAATACGGCCCATATTATCAAATAAACAGCTCGCAACTTCAAAGTCTTTATCCGTCATCTCAACAGACCGGCCATCAACGAATGCTATTTTATTCTGTAGGTCAAAACGATAAGGGCCGTGTTCGATAAGATTATTAGGCTGCGAACCATTCGAACGTCTTAATAAAGCATTTAAGCGTGCTTTTAGCTCGATACGTAAAAGCGGTTTACGCATGTAATCATCAGCGCCTAGCTCCAAAGCTTGCACAACATCTGACTCATTATCTCGCATGGAGCAAAATAATATAGGCAAATTCTGATGATACTTGGTGCGTATTAATTTAACCGCTTCAAGGCCCGACATTTCAGGTAATTCCCAGTCGAGAAGCGCAATATCAAAATCTTTATCTTTTAAACGTTTCAGTAGTGTTTGTGCTTGAGAGAAATGCTCGTATTGATAACCAAACTCTTCAAACCAAGTAATAACCATCTTGGCTTGCTCTAGATCATCTTCCAAATAAGCTATATTTATTCCAGCTTCATGCACACTCAAATCCTTTTCCTGTCTATTTAACGTTGTTTTAGTTTAAATTCAACGCGACGATTAATGGCTCTCCCCATTACCGTATTATTATCTGCAATGGGGTTTTCTTCACCAAAACCTAATGGCTTCAAGCGAGTTTGCACAATACTCTTTGCGGACAAGTATTTCACAACCGACTCTGCCCGTTTCTGCGAGAGTATCTTATTATAAGCAGCCGAACCAGTATTATCACTGTGTGCCTGCACTTCTATGTCAATAGCAGTATAGCTCACCAACATATCGGCAATTTCATTTAGGGCCATTTTACTAGGTTCTGTTAAGGAAGATGAATTGGTTTCAAACTGCACATTGGCAATCAAATCGCTCACCTCTCCAATAAACGTCGCACACCCTACGTTGTTAACCCGCATCCCTTTTGGCGTATAAGGACATTGATCATCATCATCCAATAGACCGTCTAAATCCGAGTCAAGCACAACCGGCGCTAACATCACTATTTTCGGACCTGAAGCCGTCTCAGGCAACGTTTCTACCATGGCCACAAATTCTTTTTGGGCCACTTTTTTTGATTTAAAACCAAAGCGCTTCACCAAGTTTAATGACAGCAAAGCGGCATCGGTATCATACGATTCAATTTCAAAACGAACACTGAACTTGCGCGGCAGATAAACCTCAGCCCCCACACCACCAAATAACTGCAGGGTATTGTTTTTTTCGTAGCTAACGTTATTACCATTATTCGTCATATGGTTAAGGCCTCCCTTAGCATATAGTGCGACGCTTCCTTCCATGCGTTCTTCACCATAAACCCAGTAATGCAACATGGCATCACCACCCATCATTCTATAGCCTATTTTAGCCCCAGGATTAAGCGTCACATTGCCTAAATCGCTGTAATAACCCTCAACCGAAATATGGTCATTCCAATCCCAGCCCGCCGTTAGCTTCCAAGCATTCTCAGTATGATCATCGATGCTATAACCACTTCCCCCAAGATTTGGATCTAAATAACTTTGGCCAATACCAGCGCCGGCATAAAGATCCATTTCATCCCACCATTCAGCGCTCGCACTCAATGATGTAAGCATCATTGACAGTGCGATGAATACAGCGGATTTGCGACGGAACATAACCAATAATGAAACTATCAAAGCAAAACCCCAATGAAGACTACCCGCTCCATGAACACCCGTCTTGATTTTACCAAGATCTTGTTCAGAAGTTGTTTCAGGATTCGGGGTAACAACCGCAGGTGATGAATCTTCGTCAAGATAATCCGCGATGCCGTCGTTATCACTGTCCGAACAATTAGGCCAGCTGTTGCATTCATCTGCATCCGCTACGCCATCACCGTCACTATCACCGCCATTTTCGCCTTCGCCGCCGTTTACAGGGTCAGCAATATCAGGAATACCATCGCCATCAGTATCTTTAGGATTCTGTGGGTCTGCACCGATTTCATCTTCATCTAAGACACCATCATTATCGGCGTCGGTATCAGTGTAATCTGGAATACCATCACCATCGGTATCACGGCAAGGCTGGCTGCCACATTCAACATCATCTGGGATGCCGTCGTTGTCAGAGTCGCCTGCGCCATTTCCTTCGTTATCAGAACCCACAGTACCGTCGTCTGCATCGATTACGTCTGGAATACCGTCGCCATCAGTATCACGAGGATTATTAGCATCGTATGGCTCATCACGTTCGTCTGAATCTTTCTTCCCATCATTATCAGAGTCGTCATCTAGATAATCTGGAATACCGTCATTATCCGTATCACGAGGATTCGTAGCAGGATCATTATCCTTATCAAAATTAGGATCTTCCTCTGCATCAGAAATGCCGTCATCGTCAGAGTCATTATTATTATCTAAATAATCCGGCTTACCGTCATTGTCAGAATCAGGACAGTTAGGGTAAGTCGAACACTCTTGTTCGTCAGAAATTCCATCATTATCACTGTCACCACCACCGGATTGATCGCCGCTATCGTCATGATCAACAACATCAGGAATACCGTCGCTATCCGTATCTTTACCTACCGGAGAGTTTTCGTCTTCATCCAGCTTACCGTCGTTATCAGAGTCAGTATCAATATAATCAGGAAGGCCATCAGAGTCAGTATCTCTTGGCGTATTCGTACCATTAGTACCATTGCCCGCAACACCGTCTGCTTCTTGATCATCGGTTAGACCATCATTATCTGAATCGCTGTCTAAGTAATCATAAATGCCATCTTTGTCAGTATCGCGACAAGGTAATGACGAACCACATTCTTCTTGATCGTTAATGCCATCATTATCACTATCGCCATAAGTAGGGGCAGGACCAGCGTCATCAGGATCAAGATAGTCAGGAATCAGATCACCGTCACTGTCGCTATCAAGTTCAGCACTGTCTTCAATGCCATCGTTGTCGGAGTCAGCACCTGGATCAGAGTTTACATTCGCCATACAACCCTTGAAAGAATCGCTCGCGGGGAAAGCAATAACACCATCACAGATACCATTACCATCGGAATCAGGATTGGTAGGATTTTCATCTGGACCCGCCGTACAAGTATTAGTAACAGCAAGATCGCCATCACAGATACCATCGCCATCTTGGTCAGGGTTTAAACCGCCAATGTCTGTTTCTTCTGTATCAAGCAAGCCATCGTTGTCATCATCGGTGTCGATTACATCAGGTATTTTGTCACCATCAGTATCCAGCTCATTTGCATTGATCGCATCGACTAACGCTTGGATTTCAAGCGTCGTATTAACATCACTACTATCCAATGCTGCTATTGCTTGATTAACATCTTCCATGTTTGTCGCAGCATTCTCTACACCAACATCGATAAAGTCTTGCTCATCTGGCGAATTGCTTGTGCCATTTGAAGCTGCATAATCTTCAATAATGTTAAAGGCATTGTCAGTTGCAATGTCTGTGTTTATTTGATCAACAATTGCTTGGATCTTAACGGCAGTATCAACATCACCAGTCGCTAGTTGAGCAATGGCTGCGTTAACACGATCAAGGTTTTCATCGGTGACATCGTCAACGCCTGCGGTTGCATAATCAGTCGTTGTTGGTGTGTTTGTTTGATCGTCTGCGTACGTATCAATTTTGCTGATCGCATTTTCAGTCGCGATGTCAGCATTTACCTGATCAACAATTACCTGAATTTTCACAGCGGTATCAGCATCACCCGTTGCTAGTTCAGCAATGGCTGCGTTTATACGATCAATGTTTTCGTTTGTTACATCGTCAACGCCTGCGGTTGCATAATCAGTCGTTGTTGGAACAACCGTCTGATCGTCTGCGTACGTATCAATTTTGCTGATCGCATTTTCGGTCGCGATGTCAGTATTTACCTGATTAACAATTGCTTGGATTTTAACAGCGGTATCTACGTCGCCCGTGTTCAATAACGCAATGGCTGCGTTTACACGATCAAGGTTTTCGTTTGTTACGTCATCAACACCTGCGGTTGAATAATCAGCTGTTGTTGGTGTGTTTGTTTGATCGTCCGCGTAAGTATCAATCTTACCAATTGCATTTTCAGTCGCAATATCAGTATTAACTTGATCAACAATTACCTGGATTTTAACAGCAGTATCTACGTCGCCCGAGTTCAATAAAGCAATCGCTGCGTTAACACGATCAAGGTTTTCATCGGTTACATCGTCAATGCCCGCGGTTAAATAATCAGTCGTTGTTGGAACAATCGTTTGGTAATCTGCGTAGGCATCAATTTTAGTAATCGCATTTTCAGTCGCGATGTCAGCATTTACCTGATCAACAATTACCTGAATTTTAACAGCGGTATCAACATCACCCGTTGCTAGTTCAGCAATGGCTGCGTTTACACGATCAAGGTTTTCATCGGTTACATCGTCAACGCCTGCAGTTGCATAATCAGTCGTTGTTGGAACAACCGTTTGATCGTCTGCGTACGTATCAATTTTGCTGATCGCATTTTCAGTCGCAATATCAGCATTAACTTGATTAACAATTGCTTGGATTTTAACGGTAGTATCAACATCACCCGTTGCTAGCTCAGCAATCGCTGCGTTAACACGATCAAGGTTTTCATCGGTTACATCGTCAACGCCTGCGGTTGCATAATCGGCTGTTGTTGGTGTGTTTGTTTGATCGTCCGCGTACGTATCAATCTTAGTAATCGCATTTTCTGTCGTAATATCAGCATTAACTTGATTAACAATTACCTGAATTTTCACGGCGGTATCAACGTCACCCGTGTTCAATAACGCAATGGCTGCGTTTATACGATCTAAATTTTCGTCCGTTACATCGTCAACGCCTGCGATTGAATAATCAGCCGTTGTTGGAACAACCGTTTGATCGT
>JBNMPQ010000015.1:0-22054 GCA_051276935.1 Oleispira sp.
CCTAGCATATTAGGATTAACACCTAAGTTTCTTGAGGCTTCTGCTTGGCTATAGTTTTGCTCAACGACTAAAGCGATAGCATCAAGTTTGAATTCTTTTGAATATTTTTTACGTTTTGTCATTTTCGATCTCCAATTAAGATTATTATCTCTTAACTAGGTAGTCGAATCCATTAGACCATGTCACTCCATCTCTTGCTACGCCTTGTTTAGGTTCAATATCTTTAGTAAATTTTATATTACCGTGCTTTAATTTCAGAAACTCTGCAGGGGTAAAGATCTTCTGAACGTGATAACGGAATTGAGATAGAGAAATATTATCACTACGATCCATTGGTATTACTGCTTCTCTCATTTCGCCTTCAACTTCTTTTGTTATATATACTAAGGCGTACTTCTTCATATATTGACGATATAAATATGCATAAGTTATCTTCTTAAGATGTTTTAGAGAACAGATCAACTGTTTAATATTTTTCTTATCCTCTGCGGTTATACCTCTGGTCACATTATTTTTAAGTCTATTTTCATTTTCGCTTAATTGACCATTTTTCTTTAAAATATTATTTATTCGTCCTCGCTTAATATTTACTTCTCCTGTTTTGTTATCCGTAAAATTTAAACCGCATTTTGCATAACCGACAGGCAACAAAGCATTGGGTGACATACCAAAAGTAATATACTTGTTCAATGCATTATAAAATGCACCTTCAGATTTCCAGTCACTACTCTCAATAAGTTGTAGAACATGCTTTCTGATCCCATTTTCATATAGATGCTTTTCAATAAATTCATCATTTGTAAGCGGTTGAATATTTCTATATTGTACATCACGTTTTTCTATCCAACTTATTCTCCCATCATCAATAAGTGCTTTATCCGATTTAGTAATCAACGGGGATAACTGAGGGCCTTTATCCAAGATCCATTCTTTATTTAAAATCCCACCAACTACTTCTTCGATACTACAAACTAATGGTTTTTTCTGATGTGTTTTATTGAGTACTATATTCCAATCAACATAGGCAACACATCGGTGAGCATAGCTAACATGACAAATCCTAAATAATTGCGAATTGGTTTTGTTTTTATAAAACTGTCCTTGTACAACACTCATAATAAGTCCACCTTTGAAGATAGGCCTAAAGGCTGTTCAATACTGATGGAAAGTAATTGGTGGTAAGCACTGTACTTGAAAAGGCTTTGAGATTTTTGAAAGGTTAGACTTAATTGATCAGCAACTTTTATGATTATATTTTCAATGGTCTGCCGAGGATCTAGTTCCCACAAAGACTTAAAAGCCCCTGTAAATAAAATTAACTCTTCTTTCTCAACCTCAAGTTGACTCTCAGTGGCAAACCAATTGATGTTAAAGATCATTTCTTTGTTAAAAATAGTCTCGTCTAGAATTTTATATTTGATGCCTTCTTTTGCCCAGTATGCAGCTTCGAGTGATAGTTTCTGCCATGTACGAGAGCTTTTGTTAACGTAACCATTAGAGTCATACAGGTCATTACGATACTTGAAGGTATAAGCTACTCGCCAAGTTTTACCTGAATCAAAATCTATATATCTAACAACAAAGTCGGTTGACATGACATACGCTTGGTTAGTTATATAACATCGAGGGTGAAGTATGTTTTTCTCTATAGAAAGGTTTAGTGTTTGCTGAATATCGAGAGGACATTGTTCATGTATTTCTACGACGTTTCTTTCACGTATTAATCCGATATAAGTTCTAGTTTCACCATCTGATAATAGATGAATTATACGTTTTTGCTTATTGCAAAATAGCATATGCCTGCGGCTAATTTTACGAACTTTCTGAACCGTCAGAAAAGGTTGGTATTGACCAGACTTTTCATTTTTTTTCTGCCATTCCTTATATTTTTTCGTGGCTTTTACACTACTGATTTTCGACTTCATATCTTTCTCCTTTAAAGTCGCTACAAGGAGGATTATAGTCTAATAAATAATCATGCAAAGAAAATAACTATATTTTTCATTGCATTAACTTGACAAGGCGCGTTTATTTTGTTACCGATGTATTAATTGAGTTTGTGAGGGGGAATTATGTCAATAAATTCTCATAATTGTCTGCTCCGACGACTATTCACTAGCGTTCCGAAAATATTTAGCCAAGCCATCCAAAACAACCTAGCCACCGCTTACAAACTTTTGTAGCCAATATGATGAATATCCTTCTTCTTTGCACCGCTAACTTACATCGTTCCCGCACGTCTGAAGATTATTTTCGATCAGTTAATAACAAGCATAAATTTCAATCTGTGGGCTTAAGTGAAAAGTATTGCAAACAATATGATACTCAACGGTGCAGTGTTGAGATGCTTGATTGGGCTGATAAAGTATTAGTAATGGAAGTAATGTATGTTGAGCGCATTACTCAACATACTGGGGAACGCTTTCTTGTAGTGATCAAGTAAAACTGACCACGGATTTGTATTCAAGTCAGTATCTTTTCTCTGACTCATTTTTGTCTAGAAAAGTCTGGGAAGTCCCGATAGCTAAAATTAGAAGAGTTTTTGTATGGGGCTTTCGCCCCGAGCACCATAGAAAAGTAAATTTATTTCAACTATAAAATACTGCCCAATTAACTAATACTCATATCTCTGGGCACTTCAATGTCATTAACTTAAAGCGTTAACACATACGTTTATAATTCATTGGGTATTTATGGGGGGTTGTTCTTCATTTTTCCTAGCAAATTGGTGGTTAGGCCTTATTGCGCTCAACTTTTTTGATATTTAATCTCTAAGCAATCGATATTATTCAAGATCATTGGTCTACATCATGAACCAAATAACATAATAGTTGATTTTCAAAACAAACTTTCGTTGGTTTCCATTCTATCTGACATTTGGCAGTCTTGTATGTAATGAATTATTGTCCTTTCGGGGCAATCCTTTTTTTAAATGGTAATACTAAAGAGAGTAATTGATATGAGTGTAATAGTTGACAAAAGCAGCATGCATTCGCTGCTAAAAAATCAGCAGGAATCATTTAAGCAGGCTGGCTTTCCTGACTTAGAAATCCGAATTGACCGTTTAGATCGCCTGTTGGCAATGATCAAAAAATATGACCGAAAAATTTGTAATACCGTTTCAGAAGATTTTGGCAATCGTTCCTACGAGCTTTCTCGAATGACCGAGATTTTTGCTACAATCGAGCATGCTAAAGATGCCATCGTTAGATTGGCGCAATGGATGAAGCCAGAACAAAGAAAAGCAATTAGCCCTGCTGCCGAGGCTGGAGCTACCGCAGAGGTTCGTTATATGCCTAAAGGTGTTGTCGGCATCATAGGCCCGTGGAATTTTCCGGTTCATTTGGTTATAGGACCACTGGTTAGTGTACTTGCAGCCGGTAATAGAGCCATGATAAAACCCTCTTCAGTTACCCCAAAGACCGCGGAATTAATTGGTGAAATGGTGGCGGAGTTTTTCGATCCAACAGAGGTTACTGTTATATTGGGTAATAATATTTCTGAGCAATTTACCAAACTTCCCTTCAACCACATAGTATTTACCGGCTCAACGGATAACGGTCGTCATGTTATGCGTGCCGCATCGGATAATCTAGCGCCTGTGACGTTAGAGTTAGGCGGAAAATCACCCGTAATTATCGATAAAGATGCTGATTTACAAGTTGTTGCTGCTCGTTTAATGACAGGAAAACTATTTAATTCTGGCCAAGTTTGTGTGTGCCCAGATTACGTATTTGTGCCTGAAGAAATGCTTTCGACTTTTCTCGAAGAGTTGAAAAAAGCGATCGAAATATTGTATCCAACCATCGAAAATAATTCAGACTATACATCAATAGTCAATCAAAACCATTTCCGTAGAATACAATCACTCATTGATGACGCAGCAGATCTAGGTGTGGAGGTTATAACATTAAACCCAGCAAACGAAATCTATGACGAATCAGTCAACCGTAAACTGTTACCACGATTGCTGGTAAATCCTTCAGAAAATGCAGCAGTAATGAAAGATGAGATATTTGGTCCTTTACTTCCAATAAAAACTTACCGCCAGATAGATGAAGTTGTTGAGTACTTAAATGGCCAAGATAATCCGTTAGCGCTCTATTATTTTGGAGAGGATGACGCAAACAAAGCACGCTTACGTGATGATGTTTTATCCGGTGGCATGACTATAAACGATGTTGTTGTGCAGGTGATCTGCGATCAGCTTCCTTTTGGTGGCGTTGGAGCAAGTGGTATGGGTCATTACCACGGTATTGATGGCTTTCGCGAGTTCTCTCACTTAAAAGCGGTTTATTCGCAGTCTCCTGTAGAGGAAATAGCCGGATTCATGCGACCTCCATACACAGATGCCATGCGTGCCATGTTAGAGCAAAAAGTTACTGAAGCTTAATTTAAGCCAAACCAGCACAAGTTTTAAATGCTAACAAAGAGATGGCTGCCACTAGGGCCATTTCTAATTAGCTAAAATATCGTTTTTATTTCGGAGAATTGATATGGCACTACCAATATCATTAGCAGAAAATATATCTTTGCCCGTTGTGGCTGCCCCTATGTTTATCCTATCCAATCCAGATCTTGTTATCGCCCAATGCAAGATGGGCATTGTTGGATCTTTTCCTGCACTTAATGCTCGCCCTGCTGAGGAGTTGGACGTTTGGTTGCAAAGAATCTCCAGCGAACTAGAGAAACACAATGCATCTGACCCAGAAAGACGAGCAGCACCCTATGCAGTGAATCAAATCGTCCATAACTCCAATGATCGTCTGGAACACGATCTAGCGCTTTGCGTTAAGTATAAAGTGCCTATCGTAATTACCTCCCTGGGGTGCAACGAATCCGTTATTGATACTGTTCACTCATATGGTGGCTTAGTATTTCACGATGTGATCAATAATAAATTTGCCAAAAAAGCAGTATCTAAAGGTGTTGACGGGCTTATTGCGGTAGCAGCCGGAGCCGGAGGGCATGCTGGCACCACGTCGCCTTTCGCCTTAATACAGGAAATCCGCGAATGGTTTGATGGACCACTGTTATTGTCAGGCTCTATTGCCACTGGGGATTCAATACTGGCTGCACTAGCAATGGGGGCAGATATGGCCTATATGGGCTCAACCTTTATCGCAACCAAGGAAGCGAACGCCTCTGACGAATATAAACAAGCGGTAATAGATCATACTTCCTCAGATATTGTTTACAGTAATCTGTTCACCGGGGTACACGGCAACTACCTACGCTCTTCCATTGAGGCGGCCGGTATGGATCCCGACAATCTGCCTGAGAGTGACCCGTCTAAAATGAACTTCGGCCTTACTGAAAACGCCGATGCGAAGGCCTGGCGAGACATTTGGGGCTGTGGTCATGGAATTGGTGCTGTTAAGGAACTTCTTCCTACCAACGAAGTTATATCGCGACTTGAACGCGAATATCAAACAGCACAAAAACGGATAGCAGGTATATAAGTAAACAACGCCCTTTGTCCACATAACAAATAACTATAATAGATTTAGGAGAAATAAATCATGTCTAGCGAAGAAATAAACTCACATCTACCAAGCAAAGAAGAATACTTTCTTGAACTTAAGAA
The DNA here is from genome assembly GCA_051276935.1 of Oleispira sp. Classification (GTDB taxonomy): domain Bacteria; phylum Pseudomonadota; class Gammaproteobacteria; order Pseudomonadales; family Oceanobacteraceae; genus Oleispira. Next base: position 5,588 of record JBNMPQ010000015.1, read on the forward strand.
AACCCCTGCACTCTCATTACCAGCGTTCGGTCTTTTCCTGCTCGGCCTAATAATTATGGCTGGCGGTTCATATATGTCATTAACTGGAAAAATGCCTATGTGGGGAGCCACGCTTACCAATGGTGTCGGCTTGTATTTACTATTTACCATTATGCATGAAGCCATGCACCGTGCACTTTCCAGTAATAACTTCGTAAATGACTTTCTTGGTCGTTTCTCTATGATGCTTTTGATTCCAGCTGCTCCTTTTGAGATTGGACGCTGGGCTCATTTTCAACATCATAGATTTACCAGCGACGAAAGAGATCCGGATCAGTTTATCCACCATGGTAAATGGTGGACTATACCTGTACGCTGGGCCAACTTTGATCTCTACTATCTGTACTGTTTTTTTCGTGATGGTGGTAAACAGAAAGAACGTCATTCAAAGTCGCTACTCATCACACTTGCACTTTTCGCAGTAGTAATTTCAACATTGATTTATTTTGGTTTTGGCATGGAACTACTATTCTTGTGGTTTTTACCTACCCGGATAGCACTTGCAATGATTGCCTTAATTTTTGTATTTCTTCCCCATTATCCAGGCGATATTTCCGCTGAAGAAAACGAATATCAGGCTTCTACTATCAGACGCGGCTGGGAATGGTTATTAACCCCCATTTTCGTCTACCAAAATTATCATCTAATCCATCACCTTTGGCCGACGGCACCTTTTTATAACTATATAAAAATCTGGCACCTAAAGTATGATGAGATTGCAGCATATAATCCTGCTATACAAAAATCTTTTGGGCTTACGCCTATTAATTATGAAAAAAAATCAGAATTTACGCCAGTTAATCGTGATAATAAAACTACAAACTCTGGGGGTTTGTAGAAACAGCACCCCACGAAAATCGAAAGGATGAGGCGTAAGCCTCATTTTTCTCACATAACCATAAATACCTTGTATAACCGCTTCACTTGAAGATGCTCGCTTCAGGAAGTCTGAGCGATTCATAATTAAGACACATTATTATCTTAAGGGTATTCCCTTAAAAAGAAATGTAACGCATATTGTAATTTGCCCAGCCTTCCTCAAGGGGATGGTTTAGAAACGCTTTATGCTGTGTTATTGATTTCAACAAGAGAATAACCATTCTCTTTAATCAATGCCATAAACTTCCCCTAGTTTATTAGACACTTCTAGACTCTCGTAATACGGCGGTAGATTAAAAAATTCTAGTGTTGGTGTTTACATAATTCGAAGGAGAAACCCCAGTCCAATGTTTAAAGGCGCGAGTGAATGAACGGGGTTCACTAAAGCCTAAAGCGTTGGAAATATCTTTGATGTTACGCTTACTAATGAGTAAATATTCAATCGCCAAGTCACGTCGAATTTCATCCTTAATCATCGGGTAGCTTGTGCCCTCTACTTTAAGACGGCGGCGTAATGTTTGCGAACTCATATTTAAATTCAAGGCAATATTTTCAAAGCTTGGGCAATAAAGAGTATCGCTTTCATGATGAGTAATCATGGCTCGAATTTTGGCTTTAAAGCTGTGCTCACTCCCTGGAATAGTAATTAAATCTGCAGGTGAGTCACGTAAAAAACGGATAAGCTCTTGCTTAGTTCTAGCGCAGGGTAGATCTAAATATTTAGCGTGAAAACATAATTTGACTACCGGGCGATTGAAGCTGTGGCGACATGTAAAAAGTAACTTTGCTTCCTGCCAATGAGTAGGTTTGGGGTGAGTAAAACAAACTTGACTCAGGGGAATTTTCACATCAATTAGCCAACTAGAAAAGCGATGCCAAATAACTAACCAGAACTCGAGAAAGAAATGATTAGGGTCTTTTTTTGGGTGAGGAAATATGAATTCTAACTCGGCAAAATCATCGCGCCTAATTAGCTTCATTTGTATATTTTCTGTCATTAAGTTGTAAAAGGAAATGCCTTGCTCAAGCATATTTTCAAGACTTTTATAGTGCAACACATGACGTGCCATAAAAGGAAACATCCCCACTTTACAGGGATGGTCAGTACAGCCAAGGAACTCATCATTTAGACTTGCCCACACGTATTGCACTAAACGCGTCATTTGTTCACTATTTACCCATTGCTGGTTTGGCAAAATAACAATATCCAGTGCCGCTAAAACCGCGTCACCATCAAAACCTTTACGCACAGCACAATTGAGCGCTTCATTAAAATAATGAATATCTACTTTAGCCATGATTACTTTATTTGTCACCCATATTAGTTATCACTATACAGTGTCATGTAATGTATTGTGAGTTATATCGTCATTTTTTGTCATATTAATGGTTCATTATTTTAGCGATAGTATTCGTATATATTTTTACAAAAGAGATCTCTTTATGTCAAATAAGCTACTCGTTGAAATTATTGATCACACTGCGCTACTTACCATTAATAATCCACACGCAAATACTTGGGATCCTGAAAACCTTACTGCACTAACGCAAACTATTGATGAACTTAACAATAACAAAAATGTGTATGCACTGGTATTAACAGGTCAAGGCGACAAATTCTTCAGTGCTGGCGCCGACTTAAATATGTTTAGTGATGGCGATAAAGGTAAAGCACGGAACATATCAAGCATATTCGGTAAGGCTTTTGATGCATTGAGCAACTTTAGAGGGGTCACAATAGCGGCACTTAATGGCTATACCATGGGTGGTGGCTTAGAAGCGGCTTTGGCTTGCGATATTAGAATCGCCGAAGAACAAATTTTACTCGCCCTACCAGAAGCCAAGATTGGGTTATTGCCTTGTGGCGGTGGTACACAGCGTCTATTGAGTCTAACTGGTGAAGGCTGGGCTAAACGCATTATTTTATGTGGCGAACGCATTAATGCAGCGAAAGCCAAAGAGATTGGTCTAGTAGAAGAAGTTGTCGCTAAAGGTCAAGCCAAGAACTCCGCACTTGATTTAGCCAGTCAAGCCGCCCAACAAAGCCCATCGAGCGTTGCCGCATGTAAATCGCTGATTCAAGAATCACGCTCGATATGGGAAAAAGGCCTGTTATTAGAGCGTGAATATTTTGCCGATTTATTTGATACCCAAGATCAAAAAGAAGGTGTTAGCGCCTTCCTAGAAAAGCGTAAACCCCAATGGAAAAATGCTTAATTTTATTAAACAAGTTTAAGGAGAGGAATAATTATGTCTACTAATCAAGATTCAGTTGTTATCGTTAGCTGCGCGCGCACCCCAATGGGCGGTTTGATGGGCTCATTGAGTGAAGTTACAGCACCTGACTTAGGCGCAACAGCCATTAAAGCCGCGGTTGCCAACTCTGGTATCGATCCGCAAAGTGTAGAACAAGTTATTATGGGCTGTGAACTTCCCGGTGCAATGAAACAGGCACCCGCTCGTCAAGCCTCATTAGCTGCTGGCCTGCCGCTTTCCGCTGGCTGTGTCACTATTAATAATATGTGTGGCTCTGGCATGAAAGCCGTAATGAACGCTCATGACCAAATCAAAGCGGGTACAAGCGATATCATAGTAGCTGGCGGCATGGAAAATATGAGTGCCTCGCCTTATCTGTTGCCTAAAGGACGTGGTGGTTTACGTATGGGCCATGGTCAAGTTTATGACTCCATGTTTTGCGATGGTCTCGAAGATGCCTACACAGGTAAATTAATGGGTGTTTTCGCTCAAGATTGCGCCGACGATTATGGTCTAACCCGTGAGGCGATGGATGAATTTGCTATTGAATCATTAAGTCGTGCCAACCAAGCTATAAAAGAAGGTTGGTTTGAAGCAGAAATATCACCTGTCACCATTACTTCCCGTAAAGGCGAAACCGTAATTAGCGTCGACGAGCAGCCAGGCAATGCCAATATTGCTAAAATTCCGACTTTGCGTCCTGCATTTAAAAACGATGGTACGGTTACGGCCGCAAATGCCAGTTCAATTTCAGATGGCGCCTCCGCGATTGTGTTAATGCGCGAGAGCCAAGCAACAGAGCAAGGTTTAGCGCCATTAGCTCGTATCAAAGGGTACTCGACTCAAGCACAAGCGCCAAGCGCGTTTGTTATTGCGCCAATTTGTGCAATAAAGAAAGTGCTAGAGAAAGCCAATTGGTCAATCAACGATGTGGATTTATGGGAAATCAATGAAGCCTTTGCGGCAGTAACTATGCTTGTAACACAAGAGCTTAAGCTCGACCCGAAACAAGTTAACATTCATGGTGGCGCCTGTGCCCTTGGTCACCCTCTTGGCTCATCGGGTTCACGCATTATCATCAGCTTAATCTATGCGCTTAAGCGTTTAGGTAAAAAGCGCGGTGTTGCGGCCTTGTTTATTGGTGGCGGTGAAGCGACGGCGATTGCAATCGAAATACTTTAACCCCTATATTTTAAAAACCTATTATTAAAATAAATTTAGAAGAGAAATATTATGGATCTTTCACTAACCGAAGACCAAGCCATGATTCAAGAGATGGCCGCTAAGTTCGCACAAACTGAACTTGCACCTGTGTCTGAAAAACTCGATCAACATGGTGATCGCCAGCTGTTCTTAAGCAATTTAAAAAAACTCGCTGAGCTCGGATTTATGGGGCTAAATGTTGGATCACAATACGGTGGCGCTGAAGCTGGCACGGTAGTCTTTAGCCTAGCAATGACTGAAATTTCACGCGCCTGTGCTTCAACAGCAGTAACTATGTCTGTTACCAATATGGTTGGTGAAGTGATTCAATCTGTAGCCAATGAAGCACAAAAACAAAAATATCTACCCAAACTTTGCAGTGGTGAATACGCCGCTGGTGGTTTTTGTTTGACTGAGTCTGGTGCGGGTTCAGATCCCTCAGGCATGAAAACTAAAGCCGTTTTAGAGGGAGATGAATGGGTAATCAATGGCGCTAAGCAATTTATCACTAGCGCTGAATATGCCGGTGTATTTGTATTATGGGCGGTAACTGATCCGAGTGCGCCAAAAGGTAAAGGCATTTCATGTTTCTTAGTTGAGGCCGATGCGCCTGGCCTGATTATATCGCCAGCTGAAAAGAAAATGGGCCAACATGCCTCATCTACTAACGAAGTAGTATTTGACAACTGCCGACTGCCTAAAGATGCCTTAATGGGTACACTAAACCAAGGCTTTAAAGTGGCGGTTTCTGAACTAGCTGGTGGCCGCATTGGTGTTGGTTCACAATCATTAGGCATAGGATTAGCTGCCATCGATTTTGCCCGTGAGTATTTGAATGAACGTCAACAATTTGGTCAAAAAATTGCTAACTTCCAGGGCATCCAATGGATGCTAGCCGATGCTTATACCGATTTAGAAGCGGCACGTTTATTATTAATGAACGCGGCGGATAAAAAAGATAAAGACCTATCATTTGGTAAAGAAGCTTCAATGGCTAAGCTATTTGCTTCAGAAAAAGCCAATCAGGTCTGTTACACCGCACTGCAACTAATGGGCGGCGCAGGTTACATTAAAGACTACCCACTAGAGCGTTATGCTCGTGATGTTCGCGTGGCAACCATTTATGAAGGCACCAGCGAGATTCAACGAGTGATTATCGCTCGAGAATTGTTACGCGAAATTAACTAATTTAAGGATTTATCATGGATTTAAATAACAAAGTTGTTGTCGTGACAGGCGGAGCTTCTGGCTTAGGGTTAGTCACTTGCCAAGAATTAGCCAAAAAAGGTGCAAAAATTGTTGCTTTTGATTTAAACGAAGAGACAGGAAAAACACTCGTCGCCAGCTTAGGTAATAATGCCATTTTTGCCAAAGTAAACGTTACCGACGAAATTTCTGTTGCCGCCGGCATTAAACAAGCAGTTGATGCGTTTGGCACTATTCACGCGTGTATTAACTGCGCAGGCATTGCTCCTGGCGGTAAAACCGTTGGTCGCAATGGCGCTTTAGCCTTACAGAAATTTTCGCAGGTTATTAATATTAACTTGGTTGGCAGCTTTAACGTGCTACGTTTAGCGGCTGAGCAAATGGCTAAAAACGAGCCTGATGCAAAAGGTGAGCGTGGTGTCATTATCAACACAGCATCGGTTGCAGCATTCGAAGGTCAAGTCGGCCAAGCAGCATACAGCGCAAGTAAAGGTGGCATCGTTGCGATGACCCTGCCAATTGCCCGTGATTTAGCTCCTCTTGGCATTCGTATTATGACCATTGCTCCCGGTATTTTCGATACGTCGATGATGAAAGGATTCAGTGACGAAATCCGCGAACCGCTCATCAACATGGTACAAAGTCCTAAGCGTTTTGGCGATCCTGTTGAGTATGCTGATTTGGCAGCTCACATCATTACCAATACTTATCTCAACGGCGAAGTTATTCGACTTGATGGCGCTATTCGAATGGAGCCTAAATAAGTAACCCTTTCCTTTTAGGAGGGGGGAAATTGCCCCTCTTTTTTTTTGCTATTCTTTCATTTTTTATTGGAGCGCTTTATGTTGAGTGATGTTAAAGTCTTGGATCTATCCACCTTACTTCCTGGCCCTTACGCTTCAATGATGCTCGCTGATCTCGGGGCGAAGGTTTTACGGGTTGAATCTCCAACTCGGGTTGATTTGGTACGAGAAATGACACCCAAAGTAGAAGGCTCTTCTGTCGCGCATCAATATTTGAATCGTTCAAAAAAATCAATAGCACTGGATTTAAAACAACCAGAAGCCATTGAAATAATCAAAGCGTTAGTCAAAGAGTATGATGTGGTGCTTGAACAGTTTAGGCCTGGCGTAATGGACAGACTCGGTATTGGTTATGAGGTCCTAAAAGCAATAAACCCGAAAATAATTTATTGTGCAATCACGGGTTATGGCCAAACAGGGCCTTACAAGAGTCGTGCTGGACATGATTTAAATTATCTTGCCATCGCTGGTATTAGCAGTTATTCCAGAAGAAAAGAACAATCTCCAACGCCTCAGGGAATTCAAATAGCCGATATTGCCGGAGGTTCTCTTCATGTGGTTATTGGTATATTAACAGCTCTACATCACCGTCAACGCACGGGAGAAGGTCAAATGATTGATATCAGCATGACCGATTGTGCCTTTGCCTTAAATGCAATGAGCGCTGCAGGAACACTCGCTGGCAATGATGTACCAATGGCTGAATCACATCCGTTTAATGGTGGTACTTTTTATGATTATTACCAGACTAGCGATGCTCGTTACCTATCCATAGGTAGTTTAGAGCCTAAATTTTTTAGTGGTCTGTGCCAACTCCTCGGTTTAGAGCACCTGCTCCCAATCGCTAACAAAACCTCAGTTCAACAACATATTAAAGACAGTTTTATTCACGCTTTTAAACAAAAAACTTATGCTCAATGGCAGGCAATATTTATCAAGCATGATTTATGCGTCGAGCCAGTACTTAACCTAAAAGAAGCCAGCGAGCATCCACAGATAGTCGCCCGAGGTATGATTGTCGATGTGCCACACCCGCAATCAGGCATGCAAAAGCAACTAGGCTGTCCCATTAAGTTTTCAATGTACCAAACACAGTATCAACAAGTGGGCGGTGAGGTTGGTGCCGATGGCAAGCAAATACTCACCCAACTTGGCTTTAACAACAGCAAAATAAATGCTCTTAAGAAAGATGGAATTGTAACGTTTAAAACACAAAGTAATCTTGGTAAAAACTTAATAACTTAATAACTTAATAACTTAATAACTTAATATAAATATCCTTGCCACGCGTGGACTTAAATAAAAATAGTAGCAAGGTATCGATAATTTTAATCTCAGAAACTAATCTTGATAACCAAATAATCGAGTCCAATCATAAAAGGTGAATGTCGTGCTTCAAAAATATCGTAACCACGTAATAGAACGTGCAGCTGAAGGTCTTGTGCCTAAAGCTTTAGACGCTGAACAAACAGCAGCATTAGTTGAATTAGTTAAAAACCCACCAATAAGTGAAGGAGATTTTTTAATTGATTTATTAACAAATCGTGTACCCGCCGGAGTTGATGAGGCCGCTTACATTAAAGCGGGATTTTTAGCAGCCGTTACTAAGGGTGAAACGACTTCATCTATCTTAACGCCTGAAAAAGCCACGCAATTATTAGGCACCATGTTGGGTGGTTATAACATTCAACCAATGATTGATCTGTTAGACGACGATGCATTATCAGCAACGGCGGCTAAAGGCTTATCACATACTTTACTTATGTTTAACGCCTTCCATGATGTACAAGAAAAAGCTGAAGCAGGTAACGCTGCAGCTAAACAGGTTCTGCAAGCGTGGGCTGACGCAGAATGGTTTACATCAAAAGAAAAAGTCGCGAAAAAAATCACCGTTAAAGTCTTTAAAGTGACTGGTGAAACGAACACGGATGATTTATCACCCGCTCCAGACGCTTGGTCTCGTCCTGATGTTCCATTACATGCTAAAGCAATGCTTAAAATTGCTCGTGAAGGTATTAACCCTGAAAAAGATGGCCATATTGGTCCAATCAAGCAAATTGAAGCGCTGCTAAAAGAGGGCATTCCATTAGCCTATGTTGGTGATGTTGTTGGTACAGGCTCTTCTCGTAAATCAGCGGCTAACTCTGTGTTGTGGTATATGGGCGATGATATTCCTTGTATCCCTAACAAACGTGGTGGCGGTGTCTGTTTAGGCGGGAAAATTGCGCCTATCTTCTATAACACGATGGAAGATTCAGGTGCTTTACCGATTGAATTAGACGTGCAAGCAATGCACATGGGTGATGTCATTGACATTTATCCCTACGACGGTGTTGTTAAAAATGCTGCTGGTGAGGTAATTTCAACATTTAAACTTAGCCCGGTATTATTTGACGAAGTTCAAGCTGGTGGACGTATTCCGCTTATTATTGGTCGTGGCTTAACCGGTCGAGCTCGTGAAGCATTAGGTTTAGAAACGACTGATTTGTTTGCAACACCTGTTGATCCTGCCGCCTCTTCTAAAGGGTTTACTCTTGCACAGAAAATGGTAGGTAAAGCATGTGATGTTAATGGCGTTCGTCCAGCTCAATATTGTGAGCCTAAAATGACGACAGTAGGCTCGCAAGATACTACGGGGCCGATGACACGTGATGAGCTTAAAGATTTAGCCTGTTTAGGTTTCTCTGCTGATTTAACGATGCAGTCTTTCTGTCATACCTCAGCTTACCCTAAGCCTGTAGATGTTATTACCCATCATACTCTACCTGATTTTATGATGAATCGTGGCGGTGTATCACTTCGCCCAGGTGATGGTGTGATTCATTCTTGGTTAAACCGAATGTTATTACCCGATACGGTAGGCACGGGTGGTGATTCTCATACACGCTTCCCATTAGGTATTTCTTTCCCTGCGGGCTCTGGTTTAGTTGCTTTTGCAGCGGCAACCGGAGTTATGCCACTTGATATGCCTGAATCAGTATTGGTTCGCTTTAAGGGTGAGATGCAACCCGGTATTACCTTACGTGACCTAGTACATGCTATCCCCTACTATGGTATCAAAAACGGTTTATTAACGGTTGAGAAAGCGGGTAAAGTCAATGAATTCTCAGGTCGCGTACTTGAAATTGAAGGCCTTAAAGGTTTATCAGTTGAGCAAGCATTTGAATTAGCAGATGCGTCTGCTGAGCGTTCAGCTGCGGGTTGCTCAATCAAACTGGAAGAAGATGCCGTTGCTGAATACTTAACGTCTAACATTGTCATGCTTAAATGGATGATCAGTGAAGGTTACGCTGATGTTCGTACTATTACGCGTCGTATTAAAGGCATGCAAGCATGGTTAGCTAATCCTTCATTAATGACAGCTGATGCAGATGCTGAATATGCGCATATTATTGAAATTGATTTAGCTGATATTAAAGAGCCAATTGTTTGTTGTCCTAATGATCCAGATGATGCAAGATTATTATCCGAAGTTGCAGGGGTTAAAATTGATGAAGTATTCATTGGCTCATGTATGACTAACATTGGTCATTTCCGTGCAGCGGGTAAATTGATTGAAACTTTCCTTGATAAGAGTGGGGGTTCATTGCCAACACGTATGTGGGTTACACCACCGACTAAAATGGACAGTGCCCAACTTAAAGCGGAAGGTTATTTCAATATTTTTGGTAAAGCTGGTGCACGAGTAGAAACGCCTGGTTGTTCATTGTGTATGGGTAACCAAGCACGTGTAGGCGATAATACGACAGTATTGTCTACCTCAACACGTAACTTCCCTAACCGTTTAGGTAATGGCGCAAACGTTTACTTAACGTCTGCAGAACTTGCCGGTGTTGGTGCTATATTAGGTAAGCTACCAAGTCCTGCTGAGTATAAGGAGTACGCGTCTCAAATAGATGTTACTGCTGCTGATACTTATCGTTACTTGAACTTTGATAAAATGGAAGAGTACACTAAAAAAGCTAATACGGTGATTTTACAAGTAGAAGCTTAATTTGAAATTTTATTGTTGTTAAGCTTCACTCTTTCATTGTTGGAAGCAGTTTATTCTAGCTTAAAAAACACAGTAAATGGATGATTATTATTAAAACGCTACTTTTTAGTGGCGTTTTAATTTGCATAGTTTTTTAATACATTATTCATTGGATGTTTAAAATTTTGATCGCATTGACTAGCACCTGTGACCTTTCAAGCTCATAATTCTACCATTCACATAGTTTCTTTTTAATTTATCATATCTTGTCGCTATGCTTGGGTATTGCTTGAGCCAAGCAAATAAATTTTCAACTCAATATTGGTGTTTGTGTAAACACCAATCGATATCATCATTACCTGCTTTGTAGTTTTTCTTCCTTGGGATAACAGGGATAGCATTTTATCGCGTGATTGCTCTCTTAGTGCTTCACGAACATAGCCTCTGTCTGCAATGATATAATCTGTACTCGACAACATATCTATAAGTACTGGCGTCGCTTGACTGTCGCGAACTCCCAATCTAGGTCAGACTTATACGTTAAAGACTTCAAAATTAGTTATCAATTATATCAACGAGAGAGCGCTAGCTTTGGCAATAGCACTGGTTCTATTTTTTACACCCAATTTTTTATAGAGTTGATGTAAATGCCATTTGACAGTCTGTTCTGAAATAAACAACTTGTCAGCAATATCCTTATTAGTTTCTCCGGTTTTAATAAAGTCCAACATCTGTCTTTCTCGCTTGGTCATTGGCTCAAGCAGAGTATCAGGCTTCATGTCATGTTTACTTTTACTTTGTTGTTTTTCATGTTCAGCAAGTAATAATTCATTAATTTTACCTAGAAACATAAGCGTACTTTTCTTCTGCTTATTGGTATCTCCTTTCATTACAAGTCGCAATAGCTGGTGAACTTCACCACCAGCATCAAGAAATAATCGGTAAAAACCACCTTGCGCGGCAAGTTCCAATGCCCGAGATACATCAGCCACCGCGTCATCTGTCAGTTTAAGCGCATGTAATGCCCTACTACGTAGCAACAACAGTTCCATTAAACGAAGATGCCGCCCAGTCTCTTCACGCTGTAAAATTTGTGTATTTAAAATAACCAATGCCTTTTTCGGCAAGTTGCTATGCATATTAAGTTCTACCCGAACTAGCTCTTGTATTTCCTGAAAAACCTGTCGAGAATCCTGATCTAATGATGGCGCTCTCGATTCATCGAACCCAAGGTCTTTGGCAACTATTTGTGCTTCTTTACGCTTGCCGAATTGTAGCAAGTGGCGAATCTCCTCCGCTGCTAGCATTGCCTTAAGTCTCGGTAGTCGTATGCGATCGGCAGACTCTTGGCCTAAATGAATAACATCCAAGGCCTCATCAAGGCCAGTCTTCAATAACTGTATATTTGCCATCACTCGGTAACCGGCAAAAGCTACTTCCACCACAGCCTCGCTATCAATATACTCAAAGCGATTTTCCAGTAGTTTTTCTGCCTTGGCTACTTCATTTTGTTCGTAATAAACCTCGGCAAGCAATACGGCGTTTAATGACCCCATATACGAGAACTCATTGGCGTTTTCGTTATTACAGTTCATTCCCTTAATATAATGTTTTACTGCACCGTTCAGATTGGCCCGCTGTACTTTTATTAAACCCGCAACCGCATGTGCCCAAGCCTCCAGATAACCAATAGAACTCTGCGCGCCAACCGATATGGCTTTGTTAGCCGCAACTTCACCCAAGTCTAACTCAAATGTAGACAATGAATTATAGGCCTGCAGTACAGCGGCGGTGAGCAAGTCCTGAAATTTACCCGCAGGATTTTCTACAACCCACTCTTTGAGCAAAGAGCTGGCATACACAGAGTTATCACTGGCGGCTTCAATAAGACATAGAATTAATTTGATGGTATTACGCAGTTGATCAAGCTCCACCTGTTTGAGTTTGTTCGCATTATGCTCACAGTGGCGCTCTAGCAAAGCCATTTGTTCTCGGGCTTGAGGATATTGCCGAGAAAAAACCAGCGACCAGCAATAAGCCACGCTGATTACCGGTCTGTTCAATGCATAACCATCAGGCAACTGTTGTATCCAGTTAAGTAACGTCCAGTTTTCACCCGATTCGAGTAAGAGTTTTTTGGAGATACGGGCAATCAGATCTAGAGCCTGGCTGTAATCTTGGGCGATTAATGCATAGTTTATCGCCTCATGATTATTACCATGGTCTTCATACCATGTATAAGCCCGACGACAAATCTTTTCTCTTTTACCTGGGTATTCTTTATTTAAAACATTCCTTAGAAAATCACCAAAAAGATGATGATAACGATACCTGATACGGTTTCTATCAAGTGGAATAATAAATAGGCTCTTATCCTCTAGCTGCTCAAGCATAATTTGGGCTGAGTCTATGTTAAGTACATAATTAACCAGATCAGCACTCATACGTTCAAGCACTGATGACCACAGTAAAAATCGCCTAACTTCGTCACTTTGCCTAGCGAGAATTACCTCACCAAGATAGTCCATGACGTCGCGATCAGTGCCGGTAAATTCATTAATAAATTTTTCATAATTAGAACTTCCAACCAATGCCAAAGAGGCTAATTGCAGCCCAGCCACCCAACCTTCAGTTCGGTTAGCAAGCGCGGATACAAGCTTACTGTTAAGTCCCAGTTGTTTGGAGGCATTAAGAAACTTCTCGGTCTCATCCAGCGCAAAGGCCAAATCATTCCTTGTTAACTGAAATACCTCCTCGCGAACTTTTAACGTATTAAGAGCCAACCCAGGTTCATTGCGACTTGAAATAACAAAGACCGTCTGCTGTGGAGAATAATTGATTAACCGTTCCAGAATACTATGAACTTCCGGGTTGCTGATTGTATGATAGTCATCGAGGAAAAATGCGTACCGACACGGATTATTTTCCAAATCATTAGCAACCTCTGAGATAATATAATCGATCGCCATCTTACGTTCCGCACCAAAGTAACTCGCATTAGAGTGACGTTCAAACGAATCTTGTGTGCCTACCGAAGCGATTAAAAGGGATAGAAACCTCAGAGGATCGTTGTCTTTATTATCAATGCTTAGCCAATTACAGTTATAACCTTTATCTGTTAAAACATCTGAGCTCTGGGCTAGTAGTATAGACTTGCCATAACCAGCAGGTGCTACTACTAGAGCTGCTCTTATGCCTTTCATAATTTTATCGGTAAAAGTGTTAACAAGCTCTCGATTAATAAGCTTTTCAGATACCTTAGGTTTAAGGAGTTTTCCGCGTATAACTGTGGTCTGATGCAGCGAGTTTTGTTTTTCTTCTTGATTTAACATCGACAATAATTCATTATTTTTGAAAACTTATCTAAGACTATAATGTAAAAGTTACTTACAGTTCAAGGTCTCTTCACTTTCGCTTCGTTTGACTACCTATAGTCTAATATCAATTACATTAAGTATCTGCTCTTGTTGTGCTAAAAAAATTCAACTAGTAAAAGTGGGTAGTTATTAAATGCAATTGGTATAACAACCTATTTGATCAATAACGTAGGTATCAGGTAGCTAAAATCACTTATTTCAAACTAATAAAGGTTGCAGCTTCTCTAAGTCTTTTTTTGACAAATAGAAACCACAACCCCATATTTTATATGGCGTAAGGTTAGACTTAGATCATGAGTGGTTGTGCCTCAGCACTTAACGTATCCTTTTCTTTTGTCGCATCACCTGTCAACGCAAAGCCAAGTAACTTGCCTTTTGATGAAACAAACTTTGCCAGTACATTACAACTATCAACTTTAACATACCACTCCCCTTGTGCATTCCTCGGTGGCGGCGATACCACCACCGGGCACAGGGTCGTTTTTATCATCACAGGCATCACACCATAATGTACTTCAGCTTGCTGATCATTGAGCACCTTACCCAACACTCTGGCACTTTCAATTAACGGTGCAACATAAAACAACAAGTTGCCATCTACCTCGGCACAATCGCCTAGCGCATAGATGTTTTGAGCACTGGTTTGCAATGAACGATCGGTTAGGATACCTCGATTAGTATCCAATTTGGTAAGATTAGCTAGTGTTAAGTCAGGGCGAACGCCAATAGCGGATAACACTGCATCTGCTTCAATAACAGTACCATTAGCCAACGTCGCCTTAATGCCATTTCCAGACTTATCCACCTTCTCAACCACAGTACCAAAGTGATATTGTACTCCTGCCTGTTCAAGGCTTTCCTGAACCGCAAGTGAGGCCTGTTCCGGCAATAACGTCCCGAGTACGCTAGGCATAGGCTCAACAACCTCAATCATGAAGCCAGACTGGATCATATCATTGGCGTACTCCGAACCAATTAAGCCTGCCCCAATAATTAATATCTTTTTCTTGCCAACCAATGAGGTACGGAATCGAGTGTAATCTAATAAATTATTCACACTGTAAACTCGGCTCAAGCCATCTCCTGTCAGTGGCGCTTCAGTACATTTAGCACCGGAAGCTAATACAAGCTTTCCATACTCAATAGTGTCTTCGCCTACCTTTAAGATCTGTAAATCAGCATCGATTTCTGTCACTTTACTAAATATTCGTATATCTGCCTGTAACTCCTCAGCCATATCAGCCGCCGTAGCATTGGCAAGTTGATCAGGTTGTTTGGCTTTAGCAAAAGCTGTCGAGATCATGGGTTTAGAATAGAAACGACCATCATCAGCAGTTAGCATTATCAGCGGTGTTTCTCTGTCTTGTTTTCTGAACTCACGCGCCAAATGGTAACCCGCTAATCCAGTACCAATAATAACAACGGGTCTACGATTCCAGTCAATTTTAGGAACTGCCGACACAGCCGCTATGGCTGGTGCTGATTCAATCGCAACCTCAGCAACCTTTTCTTTTACGGCAACAGCAATGCGGCTTATAGCCACCATTTCAAAATCTTCCTTTCCTACACCACAATCTGGACATTTCCAATCATCAGGCACATCTTGCCAACGGGTTCCTGCAGGGATTCCTTCTTTTGGATTACCTTTACCCTCATCGTAGATAAATCCACAGACTAAACACTCTAAAATTTTGTAACTCATATTTCACCTCTGCAACAGTACACTGGAATAACGTTCATAATTTATTTAAAGCCTGGATTTTAAATCAGTTGCGTTTTTCGCTTATTCAGTAATTAAAATCATGTACTGAATAATTCACAGCCCCCTGCGATACTCCCAGCGACTGTTCATTAAAAATTATGTTCAACTATAGGAAATCAAACAACAAACTTTCGTTGGTTTTAGCTAAAGACAAACCATTATTGAGCTCTCAGCAATTTAGCTATGGGCAAAAAAAGGGCTGTCGATTAAAACAGCCCTAAAGGGGTAACCAATATAAAAATCAGTAACTAAAAAGTAGAATGTAAATTAACAATGACAAATATCACAACGCTGATGCTTGCTGCGACTACACCATACGAACGACAGGTTTGATACTTTGTCCGCTCTCCTGCGCTTTGATCGCTTCGTTTAGCGATTCGAAAGGGAAGAAGTCAATGAGGCGGTCAAAAGGGAAACGCCCTTCTTCATAATATTTAATGAGCTGAGGAATAAACGTTCTCGGTTCAGCGTCTCCTTCTACTATGCCAACGATCTTTCTTCCGGTAACGAGCATTTCCATGATATTAATGCTTATTTCAGCATCGGCGGGTGCTGCACCAACGAGTGCACAAGTTCCTAATGGCTTAAGGACATCAATACATTGTTTGGCGACTGCTGGAATGCCTGTCATTTCTAGGCTAAAGTCAACTCCACCGACTAATTTTTTTATCTCTTCGACAACATTTTCCACAGCAAATGGGTCAATGACATGATCGGCTCCAAGCTCTAGCGCCAAAGCTCTTCTGTCTGCTAAAGGCTCGACTACAACAAGAGGAGCTGCACCTATTAACTTGGCAGCCATCAGTGCACTGAGACCAACAGCCCCTCCGCCGAATATAGCAAGCGAATGCTTTTCGGTCACTGGCAACGAGTTCAAAACAGTCCCTGCACCGGTCTGTATGCCACAGCCCAATGGAGCAAGCATTTCGAGCGGCAGCTCTTTGCTAACTTTCACCGTATTTCTAACGT
>JBNMPQ010000016.1:0-20773 GCA_051276935.1 Oleispira sp.
GCAATAACGAAGAAACTGAACTGGGAATAGGCAGCCATATTCGCTGGAATAATCAGCCATTAAAATGGTTAAACTGGTACAGCCGAGACTACCAACGTAATAATGGCGCTCTGAGTAATGATGAAACGTTTTTTCATACTCGCTTGATCCATAATCATCAGCAGGTTATTTCGACAGAGTACTTTCTTCAGTATGAAGAAGCGCCTTTTTCAGGAATAAAACGCCGTGCGCTGCAAGGCATTGGCATGCGCTGGCGTAACTGGTTTAAACCTCAGAATGAACTCAAACAATCTTCGGGAGAAAGCTATCAAGGCCTCGGACTTTTTAACGAACAAGTCAGGGAAGTCGACCTAGGAGAAACTCAAGTAGAACAACGTTTTCGGTGGAACTTATACAGTCACTGGCTTTACCAGCATTCTGGCGAAAGAGCTTTTAGTACCAGCGTCACATTATATTTTCAACCTGATCTAGCCGATTTTGATGATGTCAAAGCCTTACTACAGGCTCAAGTATCGGTTCCTCTTAGTGAACAATTGCATTTTCAGTGGAAATTACAGAGCAACTGGGACAGTCGCCCGCCCTCTGAAATTTCAAAAGAAGTTCATGAAACAACCATGCAACTTAAATACAGCTTCTAAGATTATTGATCGCCATAGTCAGTTATATTCCCTAGCGATGTAACTGATATATTCAAAACATACTTTACCGACACCTTTTACACCCTAACGTCACACACCCTCATGTGTCTTTATTATTACCTGAGAGAAAAACAAAGAAACAAAATCAACAATTTGTTGATTAAGATTTAATAATTTACGCCGCTTGATATCACTCAGAGTACCGTGAGCCCTGGTTAATAATAACGTTTCCTCAAGATGCTCATCAACGCCTGATAAAAGACCCTGTTCGTTAAGACCTTCCTCATTAGCCCAGCTAACAAGCTGCTTTGCGATATCACGTGGAGAAGAGTGCTGAAAATTTAATACTAACTTTCCTTCTGCATCGATCATCTCTTCGATAAAGGAAAGATACAAAGGAATCGATTCACGCTCGACTTGAGGTCCGGTTAATCCCGCAGCCGCTAAAGCTGCATCAACTTCGGCCGCTATCTTAAGGGGCGAAGGTAAGGTTTGAGGGTGCTTCATTGGCAAACGCCTTTAAATGCTTTAATTAATACAAGAATAGTCAAAAATCCAAGGAAGACTAAGTGCGTAACGAAAAGGCTGAAGATTCTGGTTTTGATCTAGAACAATTCATTAATTTAATCGCCCAACGAATATTCCCTCGCTGGTATGCCCGTCATGCGGTAAAAGAAATTGAACTGCCAACAATCGAAGACATTAACCCGAAAAGTTATCTCTGCCATCGCTGGCTGAGTTTAATTAGTGTGCATGAAGCCGCCGCTGAAAGCCTAACGTCTAGCCATCAACAATGGCATTCACTCGCCGAGCTACTCAAAAAGCTCAATAGTGAGAATGAATATCCACGCTCGCTGTCTATTAGTGCGATCCACGGTGTTAAAGTCAGTCAATGTGAAGAAGACTTTCCCGACTTGATAAGTTATGGCGCACAACAGGCTAATCAAATTCCCCAAGAGACTGATGATGAATTTAATCGCAACATTACTCTGGCCTTTCCAGAAGCAAAGCAGCCTTTTCATGTGTGTTATCGAGAGTGGGATGGGCGCTATTATTACCTCAATGAAGACGAACCACGCCATCTAGCAGCGCTGTTAATGCAGTGTAAGAAACAACAAAGAGATTATAATCTTGCCTGTACGATTCATGTAGAGTCTATCCATGGGCGCATGCTAGATCGTTTAAGATCGGGGTTTTGGATGCTATTAATAAAGCGTGAAAATGCGTATCAATTATACCAACTGCTCAAACAGGCTAATTTTGAATGCGAAATCGCAGAGTTTGAATGGCGCCGCTCTGACTTAGTGTTTTTTATTGCACGCAAAAATGATCGAGCTCTGAATGACATTGTACTTAACCTACTTAGCAATCATAATTCGACACAAGTTGTTGATTGGGGACGATTTTTAAGTCGATCTCGTTTTCCCTTCCAAAATAAATAAAGTGCTGACAACAACCCCTTCCTCCTCACTACTTTCTTGTGTAAATCACTGAAATCGGTCATTGTATGACTATTTATATCAAAGCTGTTCCAAATCAAGCGACAATAATAACAAGGATTGCCTAGGTGATTAGAGGAACTTGGAGTCTAAGTGAGCCCTTAGTACCTGCCAACATTTCTGCCATTATGGTAAAGATAGGGCAAGAAAAAGGCATATCTCAAGACTCTCTACTTGAAAATACAGAGATTGACCCAGCAGCCTTCTCTGACCCAAAGGCTTTACTCACGTATCAGCAAGTTATTATATTAATAAATAACATGCTCAAACTCTGCAATGAACCAACCCTTGGCCTTGAACTAGGCAATGCCATTAACATTAACCAATTTGGCATGTTGGGTTATGCAATTTTAAGCTGTGCAAATATACGTCAGGCTCTTAATCTTGGCTTGAAATACCATGTTTTAATTGACCCAGCCTTCAACTTTGAGGTGGTCGAACAAGAAGACATTACCTCAATTCGTTTAACGTCCCATATTCCAATTGAAAATATCTATAACCTAATATGTGATATTTTCTTAGCGAACTTCATCAGTTTAGGACGCTATTTAACGGGGCTTGATGTTATGCCTATCGCTATTAATATTAATCGAACCAAACCTGGATTTTTTGAAAAGTATCAAAATTATTTTCCAAATTGCCCTGTGAACTGGGACCAGCCTAGAACTGAAATTCTAATTCATACGCATATATTAGACGCGCCAACCACTTTAGCAGATGAAGCGACTGCGAAAATGGCCGAGTCACAGTGTGCAGACATATTAACGCGCATGGGACCGAGAGAAGGGATCGTTGTCAAAGTACGACGTATTCTGTTAAGTAACCCGGGTCAATACCCACCCATTGAAAAAGTGGCTAGCCATTTGGCGACCAGTACTCGAACGTTAAGTCGCAGTCTACAAGAAGTGAGCACTTCTTATCAAAAGATCTTAGATGAAGTACGAAAAGAGATGGCGATTGAGTATTTAAATACCTCAAGCTTGCCGATTGAAGAGATTGCCGCACTTATTGGCTATAACGATCCCTCTAACTTTCGAAAAGCTTTTAAACGCTGGACAGGTAATCCCCCCAGTTACTATCGTTTAGCAAAGAAATAAACTGAATAACGTGATTAAAATAACGCCAGTTGCTGCTCATTAATATCTGGGCAGCGACCTCCTATTCCAATTAATCGCACACCTTGAATTTCACTTTCGTCATTGCGTAGACGAGCTTGTTGTAATAATTGACGAAAAGAATCCAAGCTGGGTTCAAGCAACTGATCAGCCAACGTAGTTTGTGTGAAATCGTTGAATTTAACTTTCACAAAAGGAGAAAGCTGACGGCTATCGATATTCGCCTTTTCGGTGCGCTGTAAGAACTTGCCCCACAAGACTTCAACTTCATCATTTAACTCTTTCGCTAAATAAAGATCACTGGCAAAAGTATGCTCCACACTGATCGATTTTCTCATTCGACCAAGACTTAAAGCGCGATCATCTTGACCGCGACACCGTTTAAATAACGAAACGCCGATACGACCAAATAAATGGACTAACTCAATCAAACTGTATTGCTGCGCATCAGAACACAAGACAATCCCTTTTGCGGCTAATCGCTCTGCTGTCTTGGGCCCGATGCCAGGAATCTTTCGGACTTCAAGCTGTTGTACAAAAGCATCCACTTTATGCGGTTTAATGGCAAACAACCCGTTAGGTTTATTCCAATCACTGGCGATTTT
Source organism: Oleispira sp. (assembly GCA_051276935.1). Lineage (GTDB taxonomy): Bacteria > Pseudomonadota > Gammaproteobacteria > Pseudomonadales > Oceanobacteraceae > Oleispira. The sequence continues at coordinate 3,858 of JBNMPQ010000016.1, forward strand.
AGCCAAAAACTTATTCGGCGCAGCGCCAACCGAGACTGTAATTCCGACTTTATCTTCGACCTCTGCACGAATTGCTTCGCCAACCTCAATCGCCGAATCATCCGGGTCTAGCTCAAGATAAGCCTCATCCACGGACACTTGTTCATAGGCAATGCCATAACGCTGAATAATAGCCATTACTTGCTGAGAAACTTCACGGTATAAAGCCATATTACTGGGCAATAGGATAAGGTCGGGGCACTTCTTTAGCGCTTGAGCAGTCGCCATCGCAGAGTGAATGCCAAATTTTCGAGCAGGATAATTACAAGTCGATATAACCCCGCGACGATCAGAATGACCACCGATAGCAATAGGAACATGGCAAAGCTGAGGATTTCCCCTCATTTCAACAGCGGCAAAAAAACAATCGCAGTCGATGTGTAAAACTTTTCTCATGAATAAATAATACTGGATATAATAACAGTATCAAGTATTCATTTAGGGTCTTGATCATAATCATCACGTCAAACCCAAAACTACCCCCTAGCAGCGGAACTTGTTAAGCTGCCTACTCTGGGTTATCTCATTATAGGACGACCATTTCTGTATGAGGATATTATGTTCAACTGGGAAGGTGTGTGTGAATTTGTCGCAGTTGCAGAAACGGAGAGTTTTACGGCGGCCGCAAAACAATTAGGAATATCGACCGCCCAAGTGAGCCGCCAAGTCAGTGCTTTAGAAACAAGGCTGATGACGAAGTTATTTCACCGAACTACCCGAAAAGTCTCTGTCACCGAGGTGGGTAAGACCTATTATCAACACTGCCGACAATTACTTGATGGCCTTGATGCTGCCGAACGAATGGTTACTAACTTACAAAGTACACCCACCGGTAAATTAAAAATCACCGCACCGGTAACTTATGGAGAAAGATCCATTGCCCCTTTGGTGAATAATTTTCTCGTAAAATACCCTGATCTTACTATTGAACTGCACCTGACCAACCTAAAAGTTGACCTTATTGATGAAGGATATGATCTTGCGATTCGCTTAGGCAAACTCAGTGACTCAACGATGATGGCAAAGCGATTATCCTCTCGATCGCTTTACGTCTGTGCGTCACCCGCTTACCTTTCAATATTTGGTATTCCTCACTCAATATCTGAATTAGATCGCCACAACTGCCTGCAAGGCACCCTCGATTATTGGCATTTTCAGGAACAAGGAAAAGTCCGCAACGTACGCATAAAAGGTAGTTTGAATTGTAATAGTGGCCGAGGCTTAGTCGATGCGGCTTTAAAAGGCATCGGCATAGTTCAACTGCCTGATTATTATGTAGTGCCTTTTATCAAAAGTGGAGAACTCATTTCGTTATTAGAACACAACAGTGAAGACGATGAGGGCATCTGGGCACTTTACCCACACAACAGACACCTTTCACCTAAAGTGCGTTTGTTCCTTGATTACTTGGCAGAAGAACTGTCCTAGTGAACACAACTCCGCTAGCGTTAGCCTCATTTAACGGCACAATAAAAAGGCCTCATAATAGAGGCCTTTTTAATACAGATAACACTGAAAATACACCGTTTAAAAGCACTAGAATTATTTATTCAAATAACTCGCATGAAAACGTAAGTGGTCTTCAATAAAACTCGCAATAAAATAATAACTGTGGTCATAACCCTCATGACTGCGTAATTCTAGAGGATAGTTATTTTCACGAGCAGCCGCTTCTAATACTTCTGGTTTTAATTGCTCTGCTAAAAAATTATCAGCTTCACCTTGCTCCACCAGCGCAGGAACTTTCTGCTTAGCGTCTCGCATCAACAAGCTCGCATCGTACTCGCGCCAGGTGCTCGTATCCTTACCGAGGTACGCAGTAAACGCTTTTTGCCCCCAAGGACAATTCACCGGATTGTTAATCGGGCTAAAAGCAGAAACTGATTGATAGCGCTCCGTATTACGCAAGGCAATTATTAGTGCGCCATGCCCCCCCATAGAGTGTCCTGAAATAGCGCGTTTATCAGACACTGGGAACATAGACTCGATTAAGTCAGGAAGCTCTTTCACCACATAATCATACATTTGAAAATGACGATTCCACGGAGCCTGAGTCGCATTCACATAAAAACCTGCACCTTGACCAAGATCATAATCGTCAACATCGGCAACACCTTTTCCACGAGGGCTAGTATCCGGAGCAACAATTGCAATTCCCAACTCAGCCGCTAAGCGCTGAGCACCCGCTTTTTGCATAAAGTTTTCATCACTGCAGGTTAATCCAGACAACCAATACAGTACTGGAACTTTCGCCCCCGTTGATGCCTGTGGCGGTAAAAAAATAGCAAAACGCATGGTGCAGTTCAACGTCGCCGACACATGGCTATATTGTTTATGCCAACCACCGAAGCTTTTATTACTACTCAGGTTTTCAATGTTCATCATCAGACTCTCTAAATTTATTCATTGGCCGCGGTTAAACATTATTATGATTAACCGCGGCTCAAAAGGTCATCGATTAAAGGTCACTTATCGAAGGCTACTTATCAAAGTGAATAACAGTACGAATACTCTTACCTTCGTGCATCAAATCAAAGGCTTCATTCACCTGATCAAGGCTCATGGTATGAGTAATAAAATCATCCAACTTAAACTCACCCGCCATGTAACGGTTAACGTATTCAGGCAGTTCGGTACGACCCTTAACACCCCCAAACGCAGAGCCTTTCCAGACTCGTCCAGTCACTAACTGAAATGGGCGAGTAGAAATCTCTTGGCCAGCACCGGCAACTCCAATCACAATAGATTCGCCCCATCCTTTATGACAGCACTCAAGCGCACTGCGCATTAGGTGAACATTACCCACACATTCGAACGAATAATCAACGCCGCCATCCGTTAATTCAACAATCACTTCATGAATCGGCTTATCGCCATAATCTTTTGGATTGATGCAATCCGTCGCGCCTAATTTACGCGCTAGATCAAACTTGCTCTCGTTAATATCTATCGCAATGATACGGCTGGCTTTCGCCATTGTTGCGCCAATAACCGCCGAAAGACCAATACCACCCATACCAAAGATAGCCACAACAGCGCCTTCTTCAACGTTAGCGGTATTCATTACTGCGCCCATACCCGTTGTGACACCACAACCCAGTAGGCAAACTTCTTCTAACGGTGCATCTTTTCTAACTTTCGCCAAAGAAATTTCTGGTAAAACAGTATATTCAGAAAAAGTCGACGTTCCCATATAATGGAAAATTGGCTGACCCTTGATAGAGAAACGCGTCGTACCGTCTGGCATTAAACCCTTACCTTGAGTCTCACGAATCTTCTGACATAAATTGGTTTTTCCTGACAGGCAGAACTTACATTCACGACACTCAGGGGTATATAGAGGAATAACGTGGTCACCCACTTCAACGCTGGTAACACCTTCGCCGATTGACTCAACAATACCGCCACCCTCATGGCCTAAAATAGCCGGAAAGATACCTTCTGGATCATCACCAGAAAGGGTGAATGCGTCGGTATGACAAACGCCTGTTGCCACCATTTTCACGCGAACCTCACCTTTCTGTGGAGGCATGACATCAACCACTTCCATTTTTAACGGTTCACCTGCGGCCCATGCTACTGCTGCTTTTGACTTAATCACTTGCGCTGTCATATTTAACTCCTAGGTTAATAAGATCAAAACGTCAGCATATTGCCAGCGTTTCTATGGTTATCATTCTATATTAGCACCCAAAAGATATAATCCCTTCGTTTTGAAAATTACCTTTACCGTGTTGTAACAATGTCTCACTCTACTCTTTAAATTATCAGTAAAATTTTACGATCACGTCGTCACGCGAACTTTAAAACAATAATTAAACAGTAATGCTACTAAACCCTTAAATGTCCGACTTTTAACCTACTATCTTTAGTATTTTAGTCTTTACAATACAAACATCGTGGTTTTTTCTAATATTCAGAGTGACACTCAGCAATAGCAGGTGGTAGCCTTATGGCCATTTGAAAGGATTTGTAATCATGCCATCGTTCCAACAAGCAAAAATCGATTTTTTACATCAGCTCACGCGCAACGAATTCCAATTTGAAACGACTCTCGCGTTCATAGAGATGCATTTTAGTTTCTCCCCGAGCGCCTTTAATAACGGGGGCGTTGAAAACAGCACAGAACAAAACCAAGGTTCCTGTAAAGTATTTGCCTTGGCTCAATTATTAGAACTCTCTAAACAACAAGCTCTCTCCTGTTTTGGTCAACATTACCGCGACGTATTAGCAACACCAGACGTCGACAATCACCACAATTTGAGAAGAGTATTAAAGGAAGGGCTCGCCGATATTCGTTTTGACCACTTCCCTTTAGAGCTGAAGACGCAAAACTAATGGCCTCGTTTAATTTAAAAGCAGGTTTAAATCCTATTACTACCCTATTGATTCAGAGCAATAATCTTGTTCAGATTCAACAAGAGTTGAAAGCGAAGGTTGAACAAGCACCTAAGATGTTTGTCCGCCTTCCTTGTATTTTTGATTTTATTGAATTGGCTGAGAAAATTGATTTACCGTCTCTTTATTTAACCTGCCATGAATTCGGGATGCTCCCCATCGGTGTGCGAAATGCTCAAGAAGAACATCATGAGCTATTAGAACAACTTGAGCTTGCAGATTTTGGCAAGGCTAACAGCAAGCCCTCTCGAATAAAACCAACAGAAAATGCACCCATAGAAACAACGATTATTAAATCGCCACCTGTTGCCTCTGAACCACGCGCTAAAACAACGGTTCATAAATTTCCTGTTCGCTCAGGGCAGCAACTGACCGCTGAAGGCGATCTGGTGATTTTTGGACTTGTCAGCACAGGCGCCGAGGTATTAGCGGGCGGAAGCATCCATATTTACGGTCCTTTAAGAGGACGAGCTTTAGCGGGCATTAAGGGGGATACTAGAGCAACGATTAGCTGTTCGTCCCTTGAAGCTGAATTAGTCGCCATTGCCGGGGAATATAAATTATTTGAAAGTAATGAGCAGCATTGTACTCAACCGAGCCTCATCCAACTTGATGATGGACGCTTGAACATACACTCGCTTTAATGAATACTGCGTTTTGCAACTTTTTGTAAGGGAATTTTAACTTTGGCTAAGATAATTGTCATAACCTCTGGTAAAGGAGGCGTGGGTAAAACCACCACCAGTGCTGCAATTTCAACTGGTTTAGCTTTAAAAGGACATAAAACAGTCGTCATCGACTTTGATGTCGGTTTGCGTAACCTAGATCTAGTGATGGGGTGTGAACGTCGTGTTGTTTATGATTTCGTCAACGTTATTCATAAAGAAGCAAGTTTAAGACAAGCATTGATCAAAGATAAGCGTTTAGATAATCTGTATATATTGCCCGCTTCTCAAACACGCGATAAAGATGCGCTTGATAAACGTGCAGTTGAAGCCGTACTTGATGAACTGGCTGAAGATTTTGAGTATATCATTTGTGATTCTCCAGCAGGCATCGAAACAGGCGCTCAAATGGCGCTCTACTTCGCTGAAGAAGCGATTATTGTGACTAACCCAGAAGTATCATCGGTTCGTGATAGCGATAGAATTCTCGGCATTTTGCAAAGTAAATCTCGCTTAGCCGAACAAGGTAAGCGCGTTAAAGAGCACTTATTGCTCACTCGCTACAATCCTACCCGTGTTGCCAATGGTGAAATGTTATCGGTTGAAGACGTCGTAGAAATTCTAGCAGTGCCGTTACTGGGTGTTATTCCAGAGTCACAAGCGGTATTAAAAGCCTCTAACCAAGGGGTACCTGTTATTCATGATAACGACAGTGATGCAGGCCAAGCTTATGAGGACGCTGTTGCTCGATATCTTGGTGAAGAACGCCCGCATCGTTTCTTAGAAGCCGAGAGAAAAGGCTTTCTTAAACGTGTATTTGGAGGTTGATCATGAGTTTAATGGATTATTTCAAAAAAGAGCAAACAAGTACTGCTAGCATTGCAAAAGAACGCTTACAAATACTGGTTGCCCATGACCGCGTTAATAGCCGCGGCCCAGATTACTTGCCTAAGATGCAGCAAGAATTACTCGCGGTTATTCGCAAGTATATTGCGATATCCGATGATCAAGTACAAGTTAACCTTGAACAGCAAGGCACAGCATCGGTTCTTGAACTCAATGTTATGCTTCCAGAAAACTAAATGCTGAATGTTATATTGAAACCGTGGCAGCGCGCATCAGCCACATGGGAAAGTGCAAACTGGTTGCCACGTATAGGGTTAATGCTGACAGCGGTTAGTTTCTTTTTTCTTTATCCCGGAGTTACTGAGCCAATCATGACGATTAAGGCCACGGTTAATTTATTTGGCTTAAAGAGCACTATTTTCGAAGAAACTCGCAGTATCTGGGAAACTGTACTCAGTTTAGAAGAGGCCGGTTATGCGGCGGTTGGAATGATGGTGGTGACTTTCAGCGTCATCCTACCGGTCACTAAAGGTTTACTGATTATTTGGACGTGGTTAAGTCCTGCTCGCTGGCGCTGGCAGTTAATATCGATGGTCAGCAAATGGTCGATGGCCGATGTTTTTGTTGTTGCCATTTTAGTTGCGTTCTTTACTGCAAAAGCAACGGCCGAACTACAGTCTAGTCTGCATGATGGTTTTTATTGGTTTACGGCTTATTGCTTGATTTCCATTGTTTCAGGCCAATGCTTAGCCAGTTACGCAGATCAAAAAATACAGCAGGCAGATCAGAAGTAAAAATAAAAAACTGAGCTATCCTTATCATAACGTTAAGGAATATTCGGATAGCCAGCTAATGCATACCATCGCACTGCACCACATCTTATTAAAAAGCCCACTATTAGCAGATGATCTAGCAAAAGAACTAGACCTAGGCGCAGATTTCGCAGAACTCGCACGCGAATACTCTGCTTGCCCTTCTGCCCAACAAGGTGGCTTTGCAGGATATCACCCGCAAGATGAGCTTCCCATATCAATTATTCAGGCCCTTGCCTTAGTTGATGACCAGCAAAGCTATACAGGGCCCATTACTAGCTCATACGGCTACCATTTATTAAAACCTGTTGGTGAGAAGCCCAAACTCGCCATTAGTGATGAAAATATCTTGCTAGAAGATACTGAAGAGTCTGCAAAGGATGATAAAATACCCACTTAGAACATGGGTCTTTAGGTATTTTTATGAACAGCGAAGTTAACACGTCCGATTACGGTCAAGGCGAAGCCTCCTTCAACGCTGCTGGCGGTTTCGAAGGGATTAAAAAACTGGTTGGTGCTTTTTATGATGCAATGGAAACATTGCCTCAAGCACGTCATATACGGAGTATGCATAACCCTGATTTAACAGAATCACGGGATAAATTGACCCGCTTTCTAACAGGCTGGTTAGGCGGCCCAACATTATTCAGTGAAAAGTATGGGCCTATACGCATTCCCGTTGCGCACCGTCATTTAGCGATTGGTCCTGGCGAACGAGACGCTTGGTTAGCGTGTATGCAAATTGCGGTGAATTCACAACCTTACGATCAGCCCTTTCGTGAGTACTTAATGACTCAACTTTATGTCCCCGCTGAGCGAAGCCAAAACCAAGAGTGAGCTCGATACGAAGAATTTTATTATTAAGTATGGTAGTGAAAACCGTTACGGCCATTATGCTTCACATAATACATGGCCTCATCGGCTTGCAGAATGAGCTGATCGATGTTTTTTTCTAACAAAATCGCCGTTGTGGCTCCTATACTGACTGAAATCTCAGGAATCGGAGCTGTATCAGAAAAATCAATATCCTTAATGTCTTTCAATAAACGTTTACAATAAGAATCTAACCCTGTGTGTGAGATATCCTGAAGAAGAATCATAAATGCTTGCCCACCAAAACGCCCTACTCGATCATTCCCCCGCTTAGCATCCAACAGAACGGACGATAAACGTTTAAGCACCTGGTCACCCACATTGTGGCCATATTGATCATTCAACTGCTTGAAATGATCAATATCGATCATTATCAGGGCAACCTTGGGTTTAATTCGAGCAAACATCTCCAATTGTTCAATAAACGCTCGACGATTTAACAACCCCGTTAAGCCGTCTCTGTTGGCTAGAATTTTTAATTTATCACTTGCCTCTTCCAAAGCGTCGGCCTTCTCAGCCAGTTCGACTGTACGCCTTGCAACACGTGCTTCAAGTTGCTTATTCGCGCTCATTAATTGCTCACTTAGGACTTCAACTTTCTTTTTCTGCTCTGCTTTTACATACAGCATGTTAACCGCCAAAGAAAAGAGAAACACTAATAGTCCATAAGTTAGCCACAATCGCCCACCCTCTAAAAATTGAGAATACAAAGCAATGTCATGGATAACGCAAGCTGAAAGTAATAGAGCACCAAACACAATGTAGTACCTCCCTCCTCTTTGATGTAAAGCAACCTTAAATAAACTCCAACAATAGATAACGACCACGGCCATTATCATGATTTGGAAAAACATTAATAACTCAGTAAACCAGACACTCGGGAAAATAATAACCGTAATAAGCACAGGCAAAAATGCATACAAGACTCGGCGTGCCAGTGTCTGAGAGAGTTCAGCAGGAAAGATATAATGCTGCCAATAAATAATTAAAGGGGCAGCAATCAGCATCGTAAAGTACAAAACTCTAATATGTAATTGCCAAGGAAGAGTTCCTAATAGTTGATACAATACTTGGTTATCCATAATACCGACACGAATAGCAATGGCTGCAGCAAACGCTGCCAGTAAAGCCGACGCTTTATCACGCCTATCAATGAAATGCTGAATAATTAAAAACAGACTCGTCAGTAATGCTAAAGCCACCACTAACGCTTGGTCGAACGTCTTAACCATAAAATGCATGCCCAGTTCATGATACGGGCCTATCATTAAGGTTTGCCAAGGTCCTCCGTTAGCATGCTCAAAGTTCGAAATATGCCAGGTTATTTTACTGTCTGAGGGGAGCTCTCCTAATTCAATAAACTGATTCCCTGAATAGGCTTCTGAACTGGATAGACTGACACCAGCAATGCCGCCCTCAGCGACTAAATCATTATTAACGAATAGTCGAAAAGCCGTTGATTGCTCTGGAATTATTAAACCCCAACGAATGCCATTTGGAAGATTTGTAAGTTTGGACGTAAACGTAGCAAAACCCTGACCGTTATAGACCGATTGGCTTGCTCCCGATTTATCCCAAGTGGCAGGTAGCTCAAACCATGGGGATTGTAACGTCTGCCACTCTTTGGGTGACAATTGTTGCTGCCAGTGAAATGCCCACTGTCCTTCCAAGGGAACGGCGCCATCGCCTAAATGCCAATATTTAAAATCAAAAATACCCTCAGCCTGTGTTACCGAATTATCATGCGCGGTATGGGCTAGACTCAATTGACTAAATAGACAAAAACAGACGATTAATAACCCTACTCTTGCAATATTGAACGGCAAGATAACTCCTTGAGTATTAATTTTTCATTATAATAACAGCTAACACCGTTTAGAGAATAAGCGGATAGCTGTAAGCTGATCAATATTAGGTATAATAGTGCGTTTTTTACCATATTTCGCATTGAGTTAGGGTCCACCATGAATCCAGATTTACAAAAATTACAGCCTTACCCTTTTGAAAAGCTAACAGCATTAAAAGCAGAAGTGACACCTAATAACGCTTTATCGCCTATCGCACTTTCTATTGGTGAGCCTAAACATCCAGCGCCAACCTTTGTTACCCAATGCCTAAAAGATAATATATCGAGAGTCGAAAACTACCCAACGACCAAGGGCTTGCCAGAATTACGTGACACAATCGCTCGCTGGCTAAAAAAACGCTTTGATTTGACACACATGGACAGCGAACAACAAATCTTGCCCGTCAATGGCACAAGAGAAGCAATTTTCGCCTTTACACAAGCGGTTATAGATCGTAATAAAAATGGCCTAGTTGTAAGTCCCAACCCATTTTATCAAATTTATGAAGGCGCAGCGTATCTTGCAGGTGCTCAGCCTCACTTTTTACCATGCTTAGAAGAAAAAGGATTCAATCCTGATTTTGACGCTGTGAGCGATGAGATTTGGGAACAGTGCCAACTATTATTCCTATGCTCACCTGGCAACCCAACCGGCGCAGTTCTTGACTTAGAGACCCTAACAAAATTAATCGCCCTAGCAGATAAGCACGACTTTATAATTGCCTCTGACGAGTGCTACTCAGAAATTTATGTCGAAGATAATTCAGCCCCCATAGGCTTACTGCAAGCGTGTGAAAGCATCGGACGCTATGATTATGCCCGCTGTGTTGTTTTTCATTCACTATCAAAACGTTCTAACCTTCCTGGTTTACGCTCTGGTTTTATTGCTGGGGATGCAAGTCTATTACAGCCATTCCTGTTATATCGTACCTACCATGGATGCGCTATGCCGGTTCAAACGCAACTTGCCAGTGCTGCTGCTTGGAATGACGAAGAGCACGTAAAAGAAAACCGCCGTCAATACAGCTTAAAATTTGAAGCCGTTATTAAAATCCTAAATGATCCTAGTTTGGCAGGAAAAATTGACGTTAAGCAAACTGATGCCAGCTTCTACCTTTGGGCCAAAACAGAAATGGACGAAGAACAGTTTGCTCAGCAGCTGTATGCTCAACAGCATGTCACGGTATTACCGGGCTCTTACTTGTCGCGGACTGTCGATGGTATCAATCCTGGTAAAAATCGCGTGCGATTAGCCTTAGTCGCGAGCGTTGAAGAGTGCATAGAAGCAGCCGAACGAATTAAGACGTTTGTACAAAGCCTTTAACCTAATCGTAAAAATTTGGAAATATAATGACTGATATAACACTAAGCCCGTTTGGCACCAAGATTACCCCTGAAGAAGTTTTAGAGACATTAAGCTTTTTTGACGATTGGGAAGAGCGCTATAAATACATTATCGATCTTGGTAAACAACTCCCGCCGATTGATAATAGTAAAAAAACAGAAGAATTTTTGCTACGAGGATGCCAAAGCCAAGTCTGGATTGATTCTGCTGTCATTGATGGAAAACTGTTTTTTGAAGTTGATTCCGATGCCCACATAGTGCGGGGTTTATTGGCCATGGTACTGAGTGCTTACAACAATAAAACGCCAACAGAAATCCAAGCGTTTGATATTGATGGCTTTTTTACCAAAGTAGATCTTGTAAAACATTTGAGTCCTACCCGAGGTAATGGTTTAACCTCTATGGTTAAAAAAATTCAACACACTGCTAGCGTACTTAACAATGCGTAAATATAAAGTAAGTAAAAAGTAATTTACAGGTAATTAAAAATAACCTATAAGTAAGCTAATAGAATTATTGTTAAATAACTGCGTAAGCAAACAGTAAATTAAAAAGTGAAATAAAAAAGGAGACGCTAAGTCTCCTTTTTTATTTCACTAAAAACTCACATTCGTTATGCAATTTTAAGATCGATTTCTTTATAAACGCCTACCGGCTCATCAATAAACTGCTGGAATTTAATAACTTTACCATTACTAAAACTATAAACATGGGATGCAGCTAATTCAAAACGCTCATTATTTTCTCGATTGCTGCCATTAAAATAACCCAGAACAACAACATCATCGCCTGCATCTAAAATACGATCAATAACAAATGACCAGTGCTTCCACTCGTAATTAAAAGCCTTATAAATCTTGGTCAAAACAGCGGTCGGGCTTTGATTGGTGCCGTCTCCAGCGAAACCACTGTTTTGTTGCCAGAGAATAGAAGGCGAACAAAGTTGCTTAAAACACTCAACATCCTGTTGGCGAATACAACGGTACAACTCTTCCACAACGTCATTGTGCTTCATCATTAATCCTTATTATGACGTACATCATTATTCAATTAACATTTAGTTAACAAATTATTGACTACTATATTATCACTAGATTTATATTTATGAAAATAAAACGATTGATTTTTATAAGAATCAGTTATTAACTGATTCTCTAAAAATAAATAACTAATCATTATAATAACTATTTTCTTACCACTTTTCTATTTAACACCTAAGGTTAAGGAAGAGTTAAAAAAAAATAATACGACATTCATCACAAGGCTGCTAATCCAACTAGCGGACTACTAATACTGCTTATATCAATAAGGTGCAGGACATGGAATTTATTTTTCGTCATCTCACACTGAGTAATTTTTTCTTAAAACTAATAACATTACTAACAGTAACGTCATATAGTCATAGTGATTGGGAACTCAATATGACAGAAAGCGCCACCGCTATCGGTCGGGATATTCACGGCTTACACATGACCATTTTCTATATTTGTGTTGCCATTGCCGTCGTAGTATTTGGCATCATGCTTTACTCAATTATTCGCCACCGAAAATCATTAGGCGCAGAAGCTCAACCCTTTCACGAAAGCACACTTGTCGAGATCATCTGGACCACCATTCCCTTGTTGATTTTGGTCGCTATGGCTATTCCCGCCACGAAAACCTTAGTCGAGATGTATGATACTGAGACCTCAGATATCGATATCAAGGTTACGGGCTATCAATGGAAATGGCGTTACGAGTATTTAAATACTGACGTCGACTTCTTCTCTACACTGACCACGACTCAAGATCAAATGCACGGCTTAGAGCCTAAGTCTGAAAACTACCTATTAGAAGTGGATAATCACTTGGTAATTCCCGTAAACAAAAAAGTCCGCTTTTTGTTTACGGCACAAGACGTGATTCATTCGTGGTGGGTACCTGAACTCGCCGTTAAAAAAGATGCGATCCCAGGCTTTATTAACGAATCTTGGGCTAAAGTAGAAACGCCAGGGATTTACCGTGGCCAATGCACTGAGCTCTGCGGTCAGGGCCATGGATATATGCCCATTGTGGTGGAAGCCGTTAGCGAAGAAGATTACCAAGCTTGGCTAATCACACAACAGCAAGCTCAAATAAGTGCCAATCAAGTTTCTGAACTTAGCTTTGATGAGCTAATGACACAAGGTAAAACCAGTTACGACAAGAATTGCGCCGCCTGCCATCAAGTTTCAGGCCTGGGTATCCCTCCGGTATTTCCTGCTCTCAAAGACAGTGCAATTGCCTTAGGTGACATAGAAAGCCATGTCGACATTGTTGTAAACGGTAAAGCAGGTACGGCTATGGCAGCCTTTGGTGAACAACTTACACCGACTGAAATCGCCGCTATCGTTACTTACGAACGTAACGCTTGGGATAATAATAAAGGCGATAGCATTCAACCTGCTGAAATTGTCAGCTTCAAACAAGCACAGGGACAATAACCATGAGCGAGCATTCTTCAGCACCTGCAACCGGCATTAAACGCTGGTTATATACCACCAACCATAAAGATATTGGCAGCATGTATCTTATTTTTAGTTTGGTAATGTTATTGGTTGGCGGCTCTATGGCGCTGCTAATACGCAGTGAATTATTTCAACCAGGCTTGCAGTTAATGCAACCTGAATTTTTCAACCAAATGACGACATTACACGGTATCATCATGGTTTTTGGTGCCATTATGCCGGCATTTGTGGGCATGGCAAACTGGCTGATCCCGATGATGATTGGCGCCCCCGATATGGCGCTACCCAGAATTAACAACTGGAGCTTTTGGTTATTACCTTTTGCTTTTGGCATGGTGTTATCCACACTCTTTATGGAAGGTGGCGCCCCTAACTTTGGTTGGACATTTTATGCCCCTCTCTCTACGACTTATGCTCCCCCGTCTGTAACCTTCTTTATATTTTCGGTCCACATTATGGGTATTTCTTCCGTAATGGGCGCAGTAAACGTTATTGCTACCATTATGAACATGCGTGCACCGGGCATGAATTATATGAAAATGCCGATGTTTGTATGGACTTGGTTAATTACCGCATTTTTATTACTCGCCGTTATGCCGGTGCTTGCGGGCGTAGTCACCATGATGTTAATGGACATCCATTTTGCCACCTCATTTTTCGATGCGGCCGGTGGTGGTGACCCCGTCCTGTTTCAACATATATTTTGGTTCTTTGGTCATCCCGAAGTATATATTATGATTTTGCCCGCCTTTGGCATCGTCTCTCACATTATTCCCACCTTTGCGCGCAAACCCCTATTCGGGTATCACTCAATGGTGATTGCAACCAGTTCCATTGCCTTTTTATCGTTCATCGTTTGGGCGCATCACATGTTTACGGTTGGCATGCCGTTGGTGGGCGAATTATTCTTTATGTATTCGACCATGCTCATCGCGGTACCGACGGGTGTGAAGGTATTTAACTGGGTAGCGACTATGTTTCGCGGTAGCATGACATTTGAAACGCCCATGCTTTTTTCCATCGCTTTTGTGGTGTTATTTACCATAGGCGGATTATCAGGATTGATGCTAGCAATCGCACCCGCCGATTTCCAATATCACGATACCTACTTTGTAGTGGCTCACTTTCATTATGTGCTTGTGCCGGGTGCCTTGTTTTCGATTATCGCAGGGGTTTATTTCTGGATACCCAAGTGGACAGGTGTTATGTACAACGAGTCCATGGGGAAATTTCACTTCTGGCTATCTTTTGTCGGTGTAAATCTTACCTTCTTCCCAATGCACTTTATTGGCTTAGCTGGAATGCCACGTCGGATTCCTGATTACGCCTTACAGTTTGCCGATTTTAATATGGTCGCGTCAATCGGCGCGTTCTTATTTGGCTTAAGTCAGCTAATATTTGTCTACAACATTATTCAATGTATGCGCCAGCGTGGCTGCCCAGCGACACCTCAAGTTTGGGAAGGTGCGGAAGGCTTAGAATGGACAGTTGACTCACCTGCGCCTTATCATACGTTTCAAACACCGCCAAATTTAGACAACCTTCCTTCGCCCACTGGACATCGTTAAAATAGGTTGAGTCGATATGAAAACCAAACCACTAGGACAAAGAAAAGGACCAGAGACTCGCTTATTAGTTAAGCTAGTGCTTTTCCCTTGCTTAATGTTTGGCTTTGGCTTTTTATTAATCCCACTCTACGATGTTTTCTGTGATATTACAGGGCTTAACGGTAAGTTTGACCTTTCTCCCTCGGTGATTGATACACAAAGTTTAATACAGTCAGATACGGCATTAGCTTCTCAGCAAAAGATCACATCCCACAAAGTGATTCTGCAGTTTACAGCCGCCAGTGATGAACAAGATATGTGGAAATTTCAACCGGCACAATCGCAACTTGAAATTAATACAGGGCAGCAATATAAAACGTACTTCACCCTGCACAACCCAACGAATGCTGCGATGGAATTTATGTCTATTCCAAGTATTAGTCCAGGGCTTGCCTCTGAATATTTAATTAAAACTGAATGCTTTTGTTTTGAAAAACAAGTACTCCAAGCCGGAGAAAAAGTTGAAATGCCCTTGGTCTTTCAACTACGAAATGACACACCCAAAAACTATAAGAAACTCACTCTAGCCTATCGAATTTACGCGACCCCTTACAGGAGTACTGCCCATGTCCGTTGACAACTATTATGTCCCAGCGCAAAGTAAATGGCCCATCATTGGTGCTGTTGCCGTTTTCTTAATGGTATTATCGACGGCACTGATGATTACAGGGAACGATGCCTCAGCCGTTCTTTTTATTCTATCGTCATGCCTAATGGCGTATATGCTATTTGGCTGGTTCCAAACCGTCGTAGAAGAAAGCCAGCAAGGTTTATACAGCGACCAACTTAACCGCAGCTTTCGTATTGGTATGCTGTGGTTTATCTTCTCTGAGTTTATGTTTTTTGCCGCGTTTTTTGGGGCACTCTTTTATGTCAGAACCTTGGCGATACCTTGGTTAGATGGAGACGGTGCAAAAGGCAGCTCTGCTTTATTATGGCCAGAATTTACCGCATCATGGCCATTGTTGAATACACCAGATCCAGAAAAGTATCCAGCCCCTAGCGGCGTCATTGATGCTTGGAAACTCCCCTTTATAAATACCGTGATACTGGTTATCTCCAGTATATTTATAACCATTAGCCATCATAAATTAAAAGCGAATAAAATGACGGCGGCTAAATTCTGGTTAGCATTAACCTTAGTATTTGGAATTGGTTTTTTGGTTGTTCAAGTCTACGAATATATTCATGC
The DNA here is from genome assembly GCA_051276935.1 of Oleispira sp. GTDB lineage: Bacteria > Pseudomonadota > Gammaproteobacteria > Pseudomonadales > Oceanobacteraceae > Oleispira. The sequence continues at coordinate 19,967 of JBNMPQ010000016.1, forward strand.
TTATAACGATTTAGGGTTAACGTTAAATGCAGGTATTTATGGTTCTACCTTCTTTATGCTTACCGGGTTTCATGGTGCACACGTCACCATCGGCAGCATTATGATCTTGGTCATGCTGATTAGAATGCTTAAAGGTCATTTTGATAAAACAGATGCCATCACACATGCTGAAAACCCAGATTCAGATCACTTATTCGCTTTTGAAGCGGCGGCTTGGTATTGGCATTTTGTCGATGTTATTTGGTTGTTTCTATTCTTATTTGTTTATGTACTTTAGTGTAAAGAAGACAAATAAAAATAGCAGAGGATTAATAATATGGCTGAAAAAAAAATACGCCAGGTCAGAAAACTAACTACTTTTTTCTCAGCTCTCTGCGTCTCGATTTTCTCAGTAATCGCTGGCGACTTAAATATTAGGTGTTTTAAAGCCAATCCTAAACTAATAAAAACTAATAATATTAACAGAACGACCAAGCTGGCTATTAATGTATTCATCGGGTTACTCCATGAAAACTAAATATTTCTCTATTTACGGTAGACACTATTACTTAAAATTGAAATTAGTTCAAAGTGTAACTTTTTTGAGTATGTTTTTGCTATGCAGTTTGCTCGCTATATGGCAGTGGCAAAGAGCAGAGGCAAGCCATGAACGAGAAATACAGATTAACGCTCAGGAATTAAAAAAAGATAATCAAATTATTTTATCTGGGCAATGGATTGACAAAAATTTCTTATTAGACAATCGTACTCATAAAGGCAGGGTGGGTTATTATCATCTGGGGCTGTTCAACGAAGAAAGCACTGGAG
>JBNMPQ010000017.1:0-20039 GCA_051276935.1 Oleispira sp.
GTATTGCTGATGCACTTGTAGCCGCTCAAGCAGCTGGTTTGGATTTGGTTCAGATTTCTGATGGCGATCCAATAGTCTGTAAAATAATGGACTATGGCCAAAAGCTATATGAAGAGAAGAAGCAGCGTAATGCTGCTAAGAAGAAGCAAGTACAGACTCAGGTTAAGGAAATTAAATTCCGTCCTGGGACTGAGGATGGCGATTATCAGGTAAAACTACGCAACCTGATACGCTTCCTAGAAAACGGTGACAAAGCGAAGTGTTCTTTACGCTTCCGTGGTCGTGAGATGGCTCACCAACACCTTGGTATGCAGTTAATGTTGCGTCTCGAAAAAGATCTCGAGGCATTTGGCACCGTTGAACAGCGTCCTAAGATGGAAGGTCGTCAAATGATTATGGTGCTTGCACCGGTCAAAAAGAAGTAGTTAGGTTTTCAAATGAGCCGCTTGCCCTAACATTGTAGTGATACGACGTTGGGGTTTTGTACGTTCTACCTGCTGCTGTTTATTAACAATGCGAAGTGGTAAATAAAAATGCCTAAGATTAAGACAAAAAGTGGTGCTGCGAAGCGCTTCAAGAAGACGGCTAACGGCTTTAAACACCGTCAAGCACACCGTGCCCACATCTTGACCAAGAAAAGCACTAAGCGTAAGCGTCATTTGCGAGCTAATTTGATGGTTCACGCCTCAGATAAAGCAACCGTAAGACGTATGTTGCCGAACCTTTAATAAACCCTTGGTATAATTTGTAGGAGAGTCATATGGCTCGTGTAAAACGTGGTGTACAGGCGCGTAAGCGTCATAAGAAGATTTTAAAACTTGCTAAAGGTTACTACGGTGCTCGTAGCCGAGTTTTCCGTGTTGCTAAGCAAGCGGTAATTAAAGCGGGTCAATATGCATACCGTGACCGTCGCCAAAGAAAGCGTCAATTCCGTCAGTTGTGGATTGCACGTATTAACGCTGGCGCACGTGTTAATGGTTTGTCTTACAGCCGTTTCATCAATGGTCTTAAAGTTGCTTCTATCGAAGTTGACCGTAAGATCTTGGCTGACCTAGCGGTAAACGAAAAAGGCGCTTTTGCGGCTCTAGTAGAAAAAGCTAAAGCTAGCCTTTAATAAGAATGTAACTCGCTAGAACTTCTAGTGAATGATCATTTTTAGATAAACCAGCAATAACAGTTGGTTTATTAAAATAAGGGAGTGGCTTTGCCACTCCCTTATTTTTTTGCGCTTGATATAAGTATTAGATTTAAGAATTAAGATTTACTAAATTTAGGTTTTTACGGAGTAAACGATGGAAAACCTCGACTCGCTGGTCAATGAAGCCCTTGCTAAAGTTACCAGTGCTAGTGAAGAAAATGCGTTATACCAAGTACAAGTGGAATATCTTGGTAAAAAAGGCACGATTACATCTTTGTTGAAGACATTGGGTAAGTTATCGAATGAAGAGCGCCCAAAAGCGGGTGCTTTAATCAATGAAGGTAAGGTAACCGTTCAGACTGCAATCAATGTGCGTAAGACCGATTTACAGACTTTAGCGTTGGCTGAAAAATTGGCAGCAGAACAAATTGATGTAACTTTGTCGGGCCGTAACCAACAGAGCGGTGGTTTGCATCCCGTTACTCGTACCCTTGAACGTATCGAAGCTTTCTTTACTAATGTCGGTTACAACGTTGCTGAAGGACCTGAGGTTGAGGACGATTTCCACAACTTTGAAGCTTTGAATATTCCATCGCACCATCCAGCACGCGCGATGCATGATACCTTCTATTTTAATGCGAATACCTTGTTGCGTACGCATACATCTCCTGTGCAAGTTCGTACTATGGAAACGCAAGAGCCGCCGATTCGTGTGATCTGTCCAGGTCGTGTTTATCGTTGTGACTCGGATATTACTCACACGCCTATGTTCCATCAGATCGAAGGTTTGTTGGTTGATGAAAATGTGAGTTTTGCCGATCTTAAAGGCACGGTTCAGCAGTTCTTAAAAGTATTTTTTGAGAAAGATTTAGCCGTTCGTTTCCGTCCGTCTTATTTTCCATTCACTGAGCCATCGGCTGAGGTGGATATGGAATGTGTGATGTGTTCCGGTAAAGGCTGTCGTATTTGCAGTCACACAGGTTGGTTAGAAGTCATGGGCTGCGGCATGGTTCATCCAAAAGTATTTAAAGAGTCCGGCGTCGATGCTGAAAAGTATTCTGGCTTCGCTTTTGGTATGGGTGTTGAGCGTTTAGCCATGTTGCGTTATGGCGTAAATGATTTGCGCTTGTTCTTTGAAAATGATCTTCGTTTTTTACAACAGTTTAGATAACTCGACGTCATTTTTTAATCCAAAGAATTTTAAGCAGGTAAATAACATGCAGTTCAGTGAATTATGGTTACGAGAGTGGGCAAACCCAGCTCTTGAAACACAAGAATTAGTCGACCAAATCACCATGGCAGGTTTGGAAGTAGACGCAATCGAGGCCGCCGCTGGCGAGTTTAGCGGTATTTGCGTTGCTCAAATAGTAAGCTTTGAACAGCATCCAGATGCTGACAAACTGAATGTTTGTAAAGTAACGAATGGCAGCGAAGAGTTTCAAATCGTTTGTGGCGCACCTAATGTACGCGAAGGTATGAAAATTCCTTTCGCAAAAATTGGTGCAGTTCTTCCGGGCGATTTCAAAATTAAGAAAGCCAAATTACGTGGCGTAGAATCTTTCGGTATGTTGTGTGCTGAAGAAGAGCTGGGTATTTCAGAGAAGTCCGATGGTCTTTGGGATCTTCCTGCAGATGCTCCATTAGGCACGTGCATGCGTGAGTATCTAGGCCTTAGCCGCGCCGGCCGCGACGACAAAATTATCGACGTAGACCTTACGCCAAACCGTGGCGATTGCTTAAGCATTGCCGGTTTATCTCGTGAAGTAGGCGTATTAAATAAAGTTGATGTTACCGCTCCTACTATTAAAGCTGTTGCTGCAACAATTGATGATGCTATCGATGTTCAGCTGCAAGCGCCTGATGCCTGCCCGCGTTATGTGGGTCGTATCATTAAAGGTATTAATATTAAGGCGGCTAGCCCACTTTGGATGCAAGAGAAATTGCGTCGCAGTGGCATTCGTTCTATCGATCCTGTTGTTGATGTTACGAATTTCGTTTTATTAGAACTTGGCCAGCCGATGCATGCGTTCGATCTAGCCAAGCTAGATGGCGGTATTGTTGTGCGTAAGGCTGTGCAAGATGAAACCTTGGTTCTTTTAGGCGACCAAGAAATTAAGCTAAACAGCGATACCCTTGTGATCGCTGATAATAGCAAAGCATTGGCGATGGCCGGTGTGATGGGTGGAGCTTTCTCTGGCGTCAATGCAGAGACAACTCAAGACATTCTATTAGAATCGGCTTACTTCAATCCTATTTCGATTGCGGGTAAAGCACGTAACTTTGGTTTGCATACTGATTCTTCTCATCGCTTTGAACGCGGTGTTGATTTTGAACTGCAACGTACTGCAATTGAACGCGCAACGGCTCTATTATTAGAGATCGTTGGTGGTGAAGCTGGCCCAGTGGTTGAAAAAACGTCTGCTGCCAATTTACCAAGCTGTGCAGAGATCGTATTAATAGAAGCGCACATTGAAAAGATGTTGGGCTTAACCATCGAAGCCAGCGAAGTTGAAGAGATTTTAACGCGCTTGGGTATGAAGCTTTCTTCTTTTGAAGACGCTAAAGTCGGTAACGGCTGGAAAGTAATTGCCCCAAGCTACCGTTTTGATATGGAGATTGAAGCTGATCTAATCGAGGAGCTAGCGCGCATTTATGGTTACAACCGTTTGCCTGTTCGCACGCCAACGGCTGCAACGCCTTTATTGCCTGTGCCTGAAAATGAACTAGCGATGAAAGATGTTCGTCGTCAGTTAGTTGGCCGTGGTTATCAAGAAGCGATTACCTACAGTTTTGTTGATCCAGCTATTCAAAAGTTGTTGGACCCTGACGTTGCTCCGTTAGCCCTTGCTAACCCAATTTCAGCCGACTTGTCTGTGATGCGAACAAACTTATGGGCGGGTCTGGTTCAGACTGCGGTTCATAACATTAAGCGTCAGCAGCCTCGTGTTCGTTTATTCGAAACCGGTTTGAGCTTTGTGCCTCAGCCAGGTAAAGATCCATCAAACTTAGACGAAAGCTTAGTGCAAGACCCTAAATTAGGCATGTTGCTAACCGGTACTCGTACTGAACAGAGCTGGTCTGAAGGTGAGCAGAATGTCGATTTCTTCGATCTAAAAGGCGACTTTGAAAGTCTAATTGCGCGTACTGGCAGTCAAGCACGCTATACGTTTGTCCCTGCTGAGCATCCAGCGCTGCAGCCAGGTCAAACGGCAAGCATTCAGTTAGACGGAGTTGCTGTTGGTTGGATAGGCGCATTGCATCCTAATCTAGCGAAGCCATTAGGGCTGAAGCAAGCTGTTTACCTATTAGAAATCAGCTTGAAGGCGATTCGTCAGGTAGAAGTACCTACCTTCAAACCACTGTCTAAGTTCCCTGGTATGAGTCGTGACCTTGCTTTGGTCGTGACTGATAGCACCTCAGTAGCCGACGTTATGTCGTTAATTCGAGAAAAAGCAGGGGATTACCTCACAAAGTTAAACCTTTTTGACATTTATCAGGGCAAAGGCATTGATCCTGATAGAAAAAGCTTGGCTTTGGGCTTGACGTGGCAGCATCCTTCACGCACTCTAAATGAAGAAGAAGTGAACGAAGCAGTTGATAATATACTCGCTCACTTGGCTGATAGGATTGATGCACAATTGCGAGGCTAATATGCGAGCTCTTACCAAGGCAGAAATGGCGGAACGCCTGTTTGAAGACCTGGGTTTGAATAAACGTGAAGCGAAAGAAATGGTGGATCTCTTTTTTGAAGAGATTCGTCATTCACTGACGCATAACGAACAAGTAAAGTTGTCAGGCTTTGGCAACTTTGACCTGCGCGATAAGAGTCAACGTCCAGGACGTAACCCAAAAACGGGGGAAGAGATTCCAATCTCTGCACGTCGCGTTGTTACCTTCAAGCCCGGACAAAAATTAAAAATCCGAGTAGAAGCTTATGCTGGAAGCGAGTCACTCTAACGAGCTGCCACCTATTCCATCCAAACGCTACTTCAGTATTGGCGAAGTAAGCGAGTTATGTGATGTAAAACCTCATGTTCTGCGTTATTGGGAACAGGAGTTTATACAGTTAAAACCTATTAAACGTCGTGGTAATCGTCGCTATTACCAGCGAGAAGACGTTATCCTTGTCCGTGAAATCCGAAATCTATTGTATTCAGAAGGCTATACCATCGTAGGCGCTCGTCAGAAGCTGAATGACCAAGGCGAAGGTGAAAGTGCTGTGCATTTTGATCGTGTGTTGATTAAAAATATGTTGGCCGAATTAGCTGAATTAAAAAATATTCTTAAAGACTAATTGTTTTTAAATGAATTGAGCGGGTAAGAAGCTTCCAATTATCAAGTACTTAGGTATAATCTAAGTGACTTAAACAAACCGTTTTCTTTTCAACAGAAATATTTGTTTATAGAGTGTCGGGATGTAGCGCAGCTTGGTAGCGCACTTGTCTGGGGGATAAGTGGTCGCAGGTTCAAATCCTGCCATCCCGACCAATTTAATAGCTTTATGTAAAATCAATAATCATACCTAATTACCTTTTATAAAAATTACTGTTTTATTCGCCCAGCTATATCTATAAAAAAATCTCAAATAAAAATCGATGCCTCTTTTAATAATAATCCCTAATAAAACTCTCGATTTTCAATTGTTAGCCCTTTAAAACCCGGGTAATGATCTCCTTCTTCGCTAAAAGCATTATCCTTATCTATAATTAATTTGTAGAAGCCTAGATGGTTTTTAGATTGCAGAATAAGACACAGTAGATCAATTCTTTTATTCACATATTTAGATGATTTTATGAATCTGAATCGGTTATTGTTTGTAGCATAAAGCACCGTATTATCGTACCAGTTAACTTTGTGCCGACTTGACATCGCATTATCTGGGAGGAGTTCACATAGCTAAAAAATTTACGGATTTAAACATTGTTGCAAGTGGCGTGGACCCTTCAACTACCATTATCTGTGATCGCCAGCATGAGTCAAAGTTAACGGCAGAAATTTTCCAGCGCGCTATGTTCAGCAGTACTAATTTTTCAAGTATTGCCACCGATTCAAAAGGCATTATTCAGGTTTTTAATGCGGGTGCTGAGCGCATGTTAGGTTATCTCGCGTCTGAAGTTATGAACAGAATTACGCCGGCTGATCTTTCAGATTCACAGGAAGTCCTTGCACGCTCCAAAGCACTCTCTGATACATTTGATACTCAAATAGAGCCCGGTTTCGACACGTTGGTATTTAATGCCTCTCGTGGCATAGAAGATGTTTATGAATTGACCTACATCCGCAAAGATGGAAGTCGCTTTCCTGCGATGGTTTCTGTGACTGGCTTGTATGATGAATACGATAATATTATTGGCTACTTGTTTATGAACACCGTCGGCAAACAGGCAGAAGAAGCATTGTTTAAGGCGGGAGAGCTTCAAAGTGCCATCTTTAACAGCGCTAACTTTTCGAGCATCGCGACCGATGCTAAGGGTGTTATTCAGATTTTTAACGTCGGCGCCGAGGAAATGTTGGGGTACACGGCCGATGAGGTGATGAACAAAATTACTCCCGCAGACATATCAGATTCTCAGGAAGTAATAGAGCGAGCCAGAATCCTCAGTGTCGAACTTGATACTGTCATTAAACCAGGTTTTGAGGCGTTGGTATTTAAAGCTTCACGGGGCATCGAAGATATTTACGAATTGACCTACATTCGTAAAGACGGCAGTCGCTTCCCTGCAGTGGTTTCGGTTACTGCACTTCGGGATGATCAGGACATTATAATTGGTTATTTGCTCATCGGCACCGACAATACTGCCGGTAAGCAAGTCGAGGCCGAGCAGATGGTTCTCGATCAACGCCTCCGTGATCAACAGTTTTATACACGTTCTCTGATTGAATCCAATATTGATGCGCTTATGACGACCGATGCGAAGGGTTTCATCAGTGATGTTAACAAACAGATGGAAGCACTTACGGGCTGTACTCGAGATGAGTTAATAGGCGCCCCGTTCAAAAATTACTTTACGGACCCCGAACGTGCAGAAGCCGCGATTAAACAAGCATTGGCTGAAGGTAAGGTAACTGATTACGAGCTAACGGCACTTAGTTTAAGTGGCAAGAGAACCGTAGTGTCTTACAATGCAAGCACCTTTTTCGACCGTGATAGAAAACTTCAAGGTGTCTTCGCCGCTGCGCGTGATGTAACCGAGCAGAATCTTTTAACGATCGAGCTTGAGAATGCCAAAGTGATTGCCGAAAAAGCCAGTCTTTCAAAGTCGGATTTTTTGTCTAATATGAGTCATGAAATTCGCACGCCAATGAATTCTATTATTGGTATGTCACATCTTGCGTTGAAAACTAAACTCACTCCACGCCAGCGCGACTATCTGAAAAAAATTCAAGGCTCTGGTCAATACTTACTCCGCATCATTAATGATATCCTCGATTTCTCGAAAATTGAGGCGGGTAAGGTAACCGTTGAAGAAACCAAATTCAATCTGGAAACCGTTCTTGAAAACGTTGCTAACTTAATCTCTCCTCAGGCAGCAGCAAAAGGTCTTGAACTTATATTTGATGTGGGTAGTGAGGTGCCTAATTACTTGGTGGGTGATCCATTACGTTTGGGTCAGATACTGATTAATTACGCGAATAACGCAGTAAAATTCACCGAAGCGGGTGAGATTGTTATCGTTATCCGTGTGCAAAAAGAAACGGATACAGACACAGTGCTGCGTTGCTCTGTGTCTGACACTGGTATTGGCATTACCGCTGAACAATGTGAACAACTCTATAAAACTTTTCAGCAGGGGGACACTTCGACGACACGTAAATATGGGGGGACAGGTCTTGGGCTTGTTATCTCTAAGAAACTTGCTGAATTGATGCAGGGAGACGTGGGTGTTGATAGCGAATTTGGTAAAGGCAGTACCTTTTGGTTTACCGCTTGTTTGGGCAAAAATCTCGGTTTTAAGCATCCGCAGGTATTAAACTCAGACATTCAGGGTAATAGGATGCTAATCGTTGATAATAACGATCAAGCTCGGGCAGTAATGAAAAAAATGTTAGAAAGTCTCGGTTTAGTTGTTGATGAGGCTTCATCGGGCCAGGAGGCTATCGGTTGCGTTATTCAGGCTGCAGAAAAAAATAACCCTTACAGTATTATTTTTCTCGACTGGCAAATGCCCGACATGAATGGTCTTGAAACATTAAGTGAACTGCAGGGACTTCCATTTAAAAATTTACCTTATATAACAATGATCACGGCCTACGATGATGAAAAAATCATCCAAGAAGCCGAGAAATCTGGTTTAGACGACGTCATTGTTAAGCCCGTTGCTGCAACGGTGTTATTCGACAGTATAAATCGCGTGCTGGAAGGGGTGCCTTTCGTTCATCGAGCCATGAGCGACGATTTTTCTCTTATGGAGAAACGACTCGAAATTATTAAGGGGGCTCGTATTTTATTGGTTGAAGATAATGAGCTTAATCAGGATGTTGCTTTAGAGTTGCTGCGCGATGCTGGATTTATTGTCGATCTCGCAGAAGATGGTAAAGTCGCTGTGCAAAAAGTCCAAATGACCTCTTACGATATTGTGCTGATGGATATGCAAATGCCCGTAATGGATGGCATTACAGCAACAAAAGAAATCCGTAAGTTCAGTCAGTTTGGGCAGCTCCCCATTGTTGCTATGACAGCAAATGCAATGGACGGCGATCGCCAACGTTGTCTTGATGCGGGTATGAACGACCACATTCCAAAGCCTGTTGAGCCCGATAATCTTTGGGAAGTGCTCCTTAAGTGGGTCAGTAAGCGTCACGTCAATAAGACGTTGGCAGTCAAAAATTCGTCTGTTCACAATGCTGATGCCGATTTACGGGTATTAAAGAGTATCAATGCACTAGATGGCATACGTCGATTTGGTGGAAAAGTGAAGTCTTATCGCAAACAGTTACAGCGCTTTAGTACGAACTATCAAAGCGCTGTTGATGAATTGAAAGGCCTTATTGCCGAGGAAGGCATTGCGGCAGGAGAGGCATTTTGTCATAAGCTTAAAGGCGTATGCGGCACGATCGGTGCCAATGATATGTTCACTTCCGTGACTGAGCTGGATTACATACTCAAACAAGGCAAAGCGCCAACGCCTGCGCAATTCAATAACCTGCAGCAATTTCTTCATCAACTAATTTCTGATATTAATGGACTCACACCACCTGTAGAGGTGATGGCTCAAGTTGTACTGGATAAAGACGACTTTATTTTTAAGTTGTCGACATTGGCAAGGCTATTGGAAAACGATATGGGGGAGGCGGGTTTATTGCTTTCAAAATTGACCGCAGGCGTAGTGGGTGGACCATTTGAGAAAGACATGGTTGATATCGCGATTAACATCGATTTTTTTGCTATTGATGAGGCTCTAGGTCAGATAGGAAAATTACAATCCCAACTGATGGACAGCGTGAAAAGTGGGATCAAATCATGATCGATCAAGGCCTCGAGCAATCTGGTAAGCCAAGGATACTTCTCGTGGATGATGCCGGTGAAAACCTTCATTCTATGATAAGTATTCTCAACGATGCTTATGCATCTACGGTGGCGACCAGCGGGAAAAAAGCATTGAAATTAGCGGTTCAACAACCGCAACCTGACTTAATATTACTCGATATCAATATGCTGGGAATGGATGGGTATGAGGTATTACAGACTCTAAAGGCTGATCCTGTAACAGCACACATACCGGTTATCATTGTAACGGATCTACCGGATTCGGAAGATGAAGCTAAGGGCTTTAGGATGGGTGCATCTGATTTTATCACTAAGCCAGTCAATGCTGACAGACTCACGTTACGGGTGCTTACTCAGCTTGAATTACGCCGCTTCCACAGGAAGCCTATATTACCCAGCTTGGGTGAAGAGGAGGTTAGGCAAAAACGTTTTGGCATATTAGTGGTCGATGATGTCCCCGATAATATTCACCAACTTATTAGTACGCTCTCTGATGATTACCGTATTATGGTTGCAGATAATGGGGCAAGAGCGATTGAATTGGTACAGGGACCGAACCCTCCAGATTTAATCATGTTGGATATTCTAATGCCCAATATGGATGGCTACGAGGTTTGTCGACGGATTAAGGCGACAAAGGTAGGCAATCATATTCCGATTATTTTTGTCAGTACGCTGGATTCATCATTAGAAAAAGTCCGAGGGTTTTCAATTGGAGCGGCTGACTTTATCTCTAGGCCGTTTGATGTGGATGAAGTACGTGCTCGTGTTGGCAATCACCTTGAGTTGAGTCAGTTACATCGTTTTTTTGAACAGACTGTTGTGCAGCGCACATTGGCGTTGCACAAAAGTGAAAGTCGGTTGTCGGAAGCTCTTAAAATTGCCAGAGTGGGTTACTGGGAGTATGAATTTTCCAGCGATGAATTCTTTTTTAATGATCAATATTATGCACTGCATCAAATAACCTCGGTTGAGGCTGGAGGGTATCGAATGTGCTCTGCTGATTTTGCTCGACGCTATGTTCACCCAGAAGATGTGCTAGGAGTTGGTGGGTTTATCCGACGTGCATTTGAATCTGGCGATCTAAATTACTCTGCTATGTTCGAAGCTCGAATGTTGACCGGAAAGGGTGAGGTTGTTTGGGTGGATATGCGCTTCAAACTCGAAAAGGATAGCGATGGTAACGTTATTAGACTGCAAGGTATCAGCCAGGACATCAGTAAGCGAATGCAAGCTCAGTTGCTGGCACGTGAAAGTGACGAGCGATTTAAAACAATGTTCGAACAGGCTCCGTTAGGCATAGCTCTAATCGATTCTCTTAATGGAAATTATTGTGAGGTGAATCCACGTTTTTGTGAAATTGTTAATCAATCAATGGAAGAAATACTGCAGTTAACTTGGATGGAAATCACCCACCCAGATGACTTAAAAGCAGGCCTTGATAACATGACGCTGCTGAATGCAGGAGAGGTTAATGGTTTCCAAGTGGAAAGGCGTTATTTATGCCCAGATAATACAAGCATCTGGGTCAACCTAACTATTAGCGTATTGAGTGTAGAGAGTGGATTGCAGCCTCGGCACCTAAGTATGATAGAGGATATTACGGCGCGTAAGTTAGTCGAATCAAGGGTTAAATACCTTAACCGCGTTTATGCGGTGCTCAGTGAAGTTAGCAGTCTCATTGTTCGAGTGAATCGTTTAGATGAGCTATTTAGGGAAGCTTGTCGAATTGCAGTGACCAGCGGTGAATTTCGTATGGCCATGCTCTGTACCTTTGATCCAAATACACAAAAAATTATTCCAGTGGCTACTGAGGGTAAAGATGAATCTCTGCTAAACAGCATTAAGGATTTATTAGCTTCGGGTGAAAATGACTCGCAGAATATTTTTCACATGGCAATTAGAGAGAAACGAGCCATTGTATCTAATGATTCTTTGATTGATCCTAGAGTATCGTTTGGCCAAGAATATGCTGAATCTGACGTTCGTTCTATGGCTGTTTTACCGCTGATTATTGCGAATAAAGCAGTGGGTGTCATGGCAATTTATTCTGTTGAAATTGAATTTTTTCATGAGGAAGAAATGAAGTTGCTAACAGAACTTGCCAACGATATTTCGTTTGCAATTGATCACATCGCAAAACAGGAAAAACTTAATTATCTTTCTTATTATGACGAGCTCACTGGGTTAGCCAACCGCAGTTTGTTTTCTGAGCGTGTTGCGCAGCACATACGAAGCTCGGTGCGAAGCGGGCATAAGTTGGCGCTGTGTTTATTTGACTTAGAGCGTTTCAAAAGTATCAACGACAGTCTGGGGCGTTTGGCGGGTGATAAGTTGTTGCAACTCGCCGCTGATTGGCTCAGAAATTATTCTCAGGACGTTAACTTGCTGGCGCGTATTGATGCTGACCATTTTGCAATGGTGCTGCCAGAAATAAGTCAGGATGGGCCTTCGGCTTATTTGATCGAAAAAATGGGCCGTGCTTTTAACGAGCATCGGTTTCGCTTAAATAATGCCGATTTTCGAATAACGACCAAAGTCGGCATTGCGGTCTTCCCTGACGACGGTTCTGACGCAGACACTCTTTTCAAAAACGCTGAAGCCGCATTAAAAAAAGCTAAGTTAGGTGGTGATCCTTATTTGTTTTATACACAAAAAATGAATGCGGCGGTGGCTGATAAGCTTACTCTAGAAAACCAGTTGCGAAAGGCAATCGACAATGAAGAGTTTGTGTTGCATTACCAGCCTAAGGTCGACATCGTTAGCGGCAAGGTCAATTGTGCCGAAGCACTTATTCGGTGGAATGATCCTATTACTGGCTTAGTGCCTCCTGGAAAATTTATTCCGATTCTTGAAGAAACTGGATTAATTTATGAGGTCGGGCGCTGGGCCTTAAAGCAAGCGATAGCGGATAATTTGCGTTGGCGTAAGGCGGGTCTAGCTGCCATTCGCGTCGCAGTGAATGTGTCGGCATTGCAACTTCATCGTCCAAGTTTTATTGGTGAGATAGAGGAAGCGATCTCTGTTGATGCTCATGCGGCTGAGGGATTGGAACTGGAAATCACTGAAAGCATGATTATGAATAATATCGAGCACAACATCACGAGCTTGGAATCGATTCGAGCCATGGGTATCACGGTCGCTATCGATGATTTTGGTACCGGTTTTTCCTCACTCAGTTACCTTTCCAAACTCCCGGTCGATACGTTAAAAATCGACCGTTCATTTGTAATCGAAATGACTACTGGGCCAGAAGGCTTAGCCTTGGTGTCGACTATTATTACTTTGGCACATGCTTTTAAGTTGAATGTAATTGCTGAGGGTGTTGAAACGGAAGAGCAATTGAATCTACTCAAGGGACTCGGCTGCGATCAAATACAAGGGTTCTTGTACAGTAAAGCGATACCACGTGGGGAGTTTGAAGCTACGTTTTTATTGCCCATGAATCCTGAGTAGGTTTTCGGTATTTACTTTAACGTTTTACATTGTCATATAGCGGCTATCTTAAAGCCTCGTGCATTATTTGACTGGTCTCTTACATGCTGTTTTATTGAACTTGATGATGTTCGAGGATTATAGAGTACTTGTTTAATCTGTTTTCCTGCAGATTCTAGATACGATTCTACCGCAATATTATGAGGTTTATTTCCCCAGTCTTCCCCTATTACAAAAATATCGGCATTCAGTTCTTTACAGCCTGTCACATATTCGAGTTCATCATAGGGACGTACAATATCAACACATCGTAACGCTCTTAGCATTTCCATTCGTTGTTCTAAAGGAATAACAGGCACATTCGGTTTGTAAGAATTAACAACACGATCTGATGCAACACCAACGGCAAGAACCCCTCCTAATGATTTGCAGTACTCAAGCAAAGCAAGATGTCCTACATGTAATAAATCAAAAGTGCCGACGGTATATACAATCATGTTTTTTCCCTCTAAAAAAATTATTAAAGTCGTTATTTACGACCGTTCCTTTACAAAAATATTGGCTAAAAAAGCTTCCAGATATAAATAGCGGTGATTGTAAGTGTGTATAGTGCGAGCAAGAATACATTTTTTGAATTGCCAGATAGCTTGGGTGTTTTAATTTGAGATACATTTAAAACCGCTAAACCTAGTGCACTGACGTAAAGAATGATTGAAAAAGTAGCAGTCGATAAAATACTTTCTAAAAGAAAAATAGAAACAATTATTATGCTGTTATTATCCAGAGCCAATCCGGTGTATTTAGATTCATCAGACAAGCCAAAGGTACTAAAATAACTTAAACGTATCGCGCTGGCTGCCAGTATTATAAAAGCGATTGGAAGAAGTATTGGGTTAAGCTTTCCATAGCTAAGCAATAGAACTGCTGGCGTTACACCATAGCTAACAATATCAATGACAAGGTCGAGTTGACCGCCAAACATTCGGTCGTTGCCTGTGCGCCCTTTCATTTTTCGGGCTATAAGACCATCTGCCCAGTCAAATGCAACTGCCCAAATCATGCCAATCATTGCGGCATAGAATACACCAGTAATACTAAAATAAATGGCTAATAATGTGCATAGTAATCCTGCGAGCGAACACAGGTTGGGTAAATCTTTTACATAAGAAATAATTGTTGGTTGTGACGTGGGTAATTCTTTGGTGCTGGTAAGCATTGTAATCCTAAAAAATAATAATAAAAAATAAGCAGCTAAATCATACGTATAAGCGATCGCTGCTCAACGAATTGAACATGATTTTGAGAATATTCGGGCAGCCATCAAATAGGATGGAAAGACAAAAGCATTAAATGCTATGAATGCACTCTATTTGCTTATAAGTAAACAGAGGTAATAAGAAAGATAGTTGCGAATTGGCCAGCTATCTCTATGCGAGATAGAGTTTATTTGGCGACTATACGCTTAATTTAGCTCAGTGCCAGCAGTTTATTTTTGTAAATGAATAGCCTTTTTGTTTCTTCTAGTAGTCATTTAGTAGTCATTAAAAATGAGTGTTGATCATTTAAAATTAAATGTTGCACCCTCTAGTACTTGGTTATTTTGCATCACACTTTAAGCTTAGTTATTAAATTACCAGCATTAGAATTTGAATTTTAACAGGTTCTATTTATGCTTGTTCAGGTTCAGATGTACTGTTAAATCGTTAGACAAAGAGTAAACAACTGTTTACTCTGTTTGTTTTTTTAGCATGGCTCTACACTATGAAAAAGTCAGCAAGCGTTCCTTTAATGCCGTTTACTATGAAATTCTCTAATGATGACGAATACGAAAGAATTCATCAGGCTTTTGAAAATATAAAACAAAAGTATCGCAACGATTTAGGTGAAAAAGATATTCGCTACATCAAAAAAATACGTCGTAATTCGCGTATTTTTGAAGTGATTGGTCGTGGTCTTATTCACATATTACCGGGACCTATTGCACTTGCCGGTGTTCCTTTTTTATTTTTACATCGAAACCTTGAAGCGATTGAAATTGGCCATAATGTGTTGCACGGTCAGTATGATTCGTTTGATGAAATTCCTCAGTTTCATGCTAAGAACTTTCGTTGGAAAGCGCCCGTTGATGAAACGTCTTGGCGCCAAGAGCATAATGCTGTGCACCATGTTCATACTAATGTGTATGAAAAAGATCCTGATTTGAATCATGGGTTTTTACGAGTCAATTCACAAGTTCCCCATACTAAACTTCACTATTTTCAAGTGCCTATTTATTTATTCTTATTTTATCCTTTTATGTTGTACAACTTTAATGCTCAAAACTTAGGGGTTGTGGATAAGTTTAGAGCGAAGTATTTTCCTGAAGGTAATAAAGGGTATGCCGTCGTAGATGAAGCGTTGCGCTTATCGAAAGTCGAAGGGAAAAAACGTCATAATCGTGCAGTCTGGCGTGTGTGGATAAAAGAGTATTTCTTCTTCCCTTTATTGGCTTTACTGACGGGTTTTGGAGTCGTTAAGGTGTTTTTGGCTAACTTATTAGTGGATGTGCTTAACAGTTACTGGATTGCCTTAACAATTCAAGCGACCCATTTTACAGAGCCTCTACAACCAGAAGATGCGATTAAAAATAAAGGTAAGTGGTATGTTTCGCAGTTAGACTCTTCGGTTAATTTTAGGGGTAATCGTTGGCAGAGTATTCTATGGGGGCATTTAAATTATCAGATTGAACATCACTTGTTTCCTGATATTCCTGCTCACCGTTATCCTGACATGTCATTGGACGTTCAGGACGTTTGTAAGCAATTTAATTTACCCTATAAGTGCAACAGCAGCTGGCGGGTGGCAATTAAGAAATTTATCGGAGCAATGTGGACGTATTCGTTTAAAAACCCTTCAGTATCATCTAAGGCTGCTTTTTTAGACCGTACATCTTTTTCAGACAAAGAGGTTACTCGTGCTAAATAAACTCTTTTCTCAAACGTGGGCTAATGTATTAGAGTATTTTCATCCTTGGCTCATTAAGCAGCTGGGCCGTGATCGTTTGGAATATATTGCGAGTAATACAACGAATGAATTTACTCAAAGAATAGATCCCTTTATTTGGACCTATGACTGCAAGGCAAAGGTAGTCGCTATTCGCCAAGAAACAGTAGACACAAAAACCTTTGTCTTACTGCCCAACCAACACTTCAGTGTTCCTAAAGCGGGGCAGCATATAGAACTGAGTTCGGTAGGCACTAATAAACAAGAAAATCGTTGCTATACCTTGTCTGAAATTACACAAGATACGGTTTCTATTACGGTAAAATTAAACCCTGAAGGAGCGGTATCACCTTGGCTTCATAACGCTATTAAAGTGGGTGGGGTATTTAATATCTCATTGCCCCGCGGTAAGTTTGTACATCGTGATCAAGATAAGTTGCTATTTATTTGTGCGGGATCAGGTATTACCCCTGCATTTTCTATGATTAATGATTTATTAGCTCAGACGATGGAAAAGAGTGAAGCGAATAACTTAAAAATCGGACTTTTTTATCGAACCCAAGCACCTGAGAATACAATTTTCTTGCAGCACTTGGCTAAGCTTGAATCTGCCAATAATAATATCAAGATCGAGTTGAGCTATTCGCGGTTGCCTGTTGATATTGTGACCCACTCTTTTATTGATCAGCTCATGCTTGCTTATCCCGATATAAAGCGGCAACACATTTATTTGTGTGGGCCTGAATTGTTTAGAAATGATGTGATCCAGTATTTAGAATTCATTGATTTTAACTTTGATCATTTAGACATTGAACAATTTACTCTGCCTATCAAGTCTGAAAAAGAGGGGCAGGGTAATAATGTGAAATTAACGGGTGATGTATCTGTAACCTTAAAATCACAGAATATTCACTTTGTAATACCGTCGAATGACAGCGGTAAAACGCTTCTTGAAGCGGCAGAAGAGCAGGGAATCACATTAGAGCATGGGTGCCGCTCAGGCATGTGCGGTTCTTGTAAAACCAATTTAATTTCTGGAGACGTTAGCGGTAATAAAATTGGCCGCAGTATTTATCCTTGTACGGTATATCCAGCCTCCAATCACATTGTTTTGGAGTGAGCGGTAAAAAATGACGTGTTGTAATGAGAATAATGGTTTTAGGTGAGGACTGTTTAGATGAGAAATTAAAGCCTTACTAGGTTTTAAGTCAGTAAGGCTTTTTTTGTTACAGAATATTAATTGGTGGCGAGCAGAGCTTCTTCTCTATCGGTTATGACTCGATTACGTCCACTATTTTTAGCTTTATATAAAGCGCTGTCGGCCCGCTCACAAATAGTGCGCATTGTGTCAGAGGCAAAAAGAGTTGCGCTACCGATACTGCTCGTAATACTTAAACTGCCTTTTTCGTGAGTAAATATTGCCTCTTCTATTGAGCATCGAATGCGCTCAGCAATTCGATGCGCTCCAGCGCTGTCGGCACTGGCTAGCATAATTAGAAACTCTTCCCCACCATAGCGAAAGCACATGTCAGTTTGGCGAATGCATGAGGTAATGGATTTCACCACCTGTTTTAAAACTTCATCTCCCATTGCATGTCCATAAGTATCATTGACGTTTTTAAAGTGATCGATATCAAGCATCAAGACGGACAGAGGCTGGCTGTGCCTTTTCGCCAACTCAACTTCTCTATCCAACGTTTTGTCTAATGCGATACGATTGCCTGCGCCGGTGAGTGGGTCACGAAAGGCAGCGGCGATTGCTTCAGTATAGCGAACAGCATTGCGTAATGGGTAGACGAGGGTGCTGATAAGACCTTCAATATTGGCCAACTCATGTTCTCGAAAGCGAGTGCTGCGGCTAAAGGTTAATTCACCCATGTAATCTTTATGGGTGGTCAGTCGATAGGTGCAGGTGTGAATGCCTTCTTTACCATAGCTATTTAGCAGATTCTGATTGCTGTTGCTATAGCACATGCTGTCGACCAGTACCGCGTGCTTTATTTCATTAAAGAAAATATCAAGCAACTGATCGAGCTCCAGTGTTGTTTGCAGTCGACTGCTGAGCTTAAGCAATAGCTCGGGTTTAATATCTGGCTTGGGCATCAAATCAGAAAATGATGTGATCTGTTTATCTTCATTTGATGCTGCTCTACCGCTGCTTTGCAAACGCGTAACCATATGCAACCTCTTTCACAGAATGTTTTAATTCAATTGCTGAAGTAAATGCTAAAACTGTGCCAGTATTGTGTAACAATTTTTTTTCTTAAAAATCAATGGGTTAGGGTTTTAGATTTTTTATTTTGATAAAAAGATCAAAGATTGGCGGCTATGAAAAATGTCAGTGTCGGGTTTATGGCTGCTAATTGGATAAAAAGTGTTCGGTAAATTGACGTATTGATGAATTTATTGATGAGCGCGACAAAGCTCTTGTACCTTGTCGCGCTAAAAGTTCTATTTCGGCTGTGCATCCAGCGCTTGGCCATTGATGTGCTTAGATTCATCGCTCATTAGGTAGACGTGAATATCCATGATTTCACTTGGCGTCGTCAAGTGAGTTGGGTTCTCCGCTGGATAAGCTTCTGCTCGCATACTAGTGCGAGTGCCTCCAGGGTTTAAGCTATTTACGCGGATATTGCGGCTGTCGTAAAGCTCTTCCGCTAGAATCTGCATCATACCTTCAATCGCAAACTTAGAAACGGAGTATGCCCCCCAATAGGCACGCCCTTCACGGCCTACACTCGAAGAGGTAAGCACTAACGAAGCGCCATTTTCAGAGCGCTCTAAAAGCGGTGTAATGGACTTAGCCAATAAAAACTGGCCATTAACGTTAATGTCCATAACTTGCTTCCAAGCAGCCCAATTATAGCTATCTAGTGGTGCTTTTTGCCCCAAAACACCGGCATTTAACAGGGCGCCATCCAAGCGACCAAACTCTTTAGCGATTAAATCGGCGAGTTCAATAAATTTTTCTTCGTCATTACAGCCAAGATCAAAAGGAAGTACAGCCGCTTGTGGCAAGCCTTCTTCTTCAATGCGGTCATAGACAGCTTCAAGCATGTCTTGTGTGCGACCCAGTAGAATGACCGTTGCACCTTCACGTGCATAAGCCAAAGCAGCGTGAGCACCGATGCCGTAACTTGCACCTGTCACTAAAATGACACGATCTTTTAGTTTTAATGCTTTTTCAGCGGCTGCTTGGCTCATTGTTATCTCGGTATTTGTCTGGTTTTGTTATGTTTTATGATGTTAGCGGCAATTTAATTCCGCTAGCGGTAAAGTTTCATCAACGGCTTGCCGTTTCATCGAAAGTCTTGCAGTTAAGTCTAAAAATTTAATGTTAATAGATGAGTTATTTCTTCTACGCTGTCCACTGAGATATCTGCTTGCCAGCTCTCTGGGTTATCGTGTGGCGCGATATAGCCGTATAAAGTGGCAATAGTAAACATACTGGCAGCGTTACCCGCTTCAATATCTCTGACATGGTCGCCAAGGTACCAGCAATCGTGAGCGGGTATTTTGAGCGTGTCTGCTGCTAGATAAAGTGGGTCGGGAAAGGGTTTTGTTCTATCCACGTCATCAGGGCAAACGACCACTGCGCAGTAAGCTAAAATGGGTAATCGATCTGCGAGACGCTCGAGCAGTATTTCGGTGTACAGACGAGGTTTGTTCGTTACGATTCCCCAGGGTAATGAATATTGCTCACAGGTTTCCAATAGCTCAGTCATACCTGGGAATAAATCACTTTTTTCGGCAATATGATCAATATATAGGGTTAATAAGCGTTGGCGCTGCTGTTCAAAAAAGAGGGTGTCAGCATCATTAAGATCAGTACTCTCTTGTTTTTTTGCATCGACTAGCGGCATGTCGAGCGCTAGGCGTGTTAAAGCACGCCCACCATTCGAAACTTGCAGGCGAATTATATCATCTGCTAATGGAGGCAGGTTATGCTCTTTTCTTAAGGTATTGACCGTTGGAAAGAAATCCGGAGCAGTATCC
>JBNMPQ010000018.1:0-19715 GCA_051276935.1 Oleispira sp.
ACCGCACGATAATCACTAGGTGAACCAGGCACAGTTGTCGTTAGGCATTTATTAGGACTAATTAACCGCCCATGCTTTCGCCTACGCACATATATCCAGCCATCAGACACTAGTTGTCGTATGTATTGGTTTAGGTCTTTATTACTGCTGTACTTACACATGAGCCACCTCAGTGTCATAACGGCTAAGAAAGGTGTCAGTATCAAACCGAACTTGATCAAAGGCCTTAGCCACTCCTACCTGTAAAATAGGCTCACTAATTTCATAACCATCTTGAAGCTCTCCATTCTGATAGAAGCAACCATTCGGATTAATCATCAAATAAGAAGCAGCCATATCTGAATTATCTTCAATAACGCTGATATGTGAGAAAACAGAATGACGTTCGGTGTAACTTCCAAAGTCAGCATCAGATACAGGGACAATGTGATCATAAATAGGAAGCACCCTTAATAACTTCCATTTATCAGGGCTAACGATTGTCATCACATCTACGAGCGATTCATGGTGGTTAAATTGATTAACAACCGTATTTACTTTGAAGAGGCCAGATGGATTCAAGCGTTTATATTCGGAGGAGATAGTTGCCAGTCGATCTACTGAAATCCAACCTCCTTTTTTATCCATTCGACCAATAGATCCAGCAATTATTTCATCGGCAGTATCAAAACTAACCCCCAGTACATCGATATGGGGTGATAGTTCAACTAAGCGCTGCTGATCAAGAAAGGCACCATTGGTGATAATAGAGGTTCGAAAGCCCTTAGACTTTGCATAGAGCAAGGCATCAACAAAGCGCTGACCAAGAACCATAGGCTCACCACCAGCAAAGTTTAGTCGTACAGACTGATAGTTCATGGCTTGTTGTAGGGGATTATCAGATAGGAAGTGATCTGCTAGATGATCTATCAGCGTTACTATTGCGCCTTCAGTTCTGTGTAGCTCTTTAGCGCTACAGGAAGCTTCCCAAGTCGCATAACAATAAGTACAACTGTAATTGCAGGTTTCCGTCATGTGAAAGTTTATGACGAGTTCGGCTAATTTTTGAGAGCCTGCATGAGAAGATGGTTTGTGAAGTTGAGAGTTCATATATCGATACCTTTTGATGTAAGTATCGATATACGATGAGATTAGTGATTTTTTTCGCTTTTTATTTCAAGTTTCCTTAGTTTACTGGGAGTAGTGTTACCACAGCTTTATTTTCAGAAGTTAATAGTGCTTCATCTAAGGTTATATCGTCTATTATCTGATCAAAAAATATCAGTACAACAGGGCCATCTGAATTTTCAACCTTCCAGCTATTTTCACTAGTAAGCCAACCATTACTATCTAAATACTGGTAGTAAACACTAACTGCTGTATTTAGTTGAAAGTCGACAGTTGACCCATGCCTTACTTCAACTAACGCATCCTTTCCCCAACTGATATTAATCGATGCTTTTATATCGACTTGATCATTACTATCGAGCTGAGTAGAAAGTGGGAACATGCTATCGCTAATATCAAGGACAACTTCATTTATATGAGCTTTACCAGCACGAAAACTTGTTTTTATATTGCGTACTAATAAAGCTAATTTAGGTGACCTAGAGACGAATTCAACATACAGATCCATAGACTCCCGGCGATTAACCGCCTGTTGCCACAACGTTTCTCTATTACTACTCTTAATTAAATCAACCCAATCTGAATCTCTACCTCGGCCTAATAGCATAGAGTCTAAGGTATTTTTATCTAAGCTCATGCTAACTCCGAAACCTTCGATAGTGATTTGATCTTACTTGAATAGAGCTCTTCAGAACCTTCATCAAAATCATAATGACTCAGTAAAGTTTTTTTTGCGATTGGCTTTAACAGCATTCGGTCAAACTCACTATAATTAGATTTATTTTCAACATGAAAATCAATTATTTTCTCTATGTATTTCCTTATACGATGCTTTACATCATGAGGTTCTATATTCATAAATCGATAAACATATTGAGGTTTATTATCCCCTTTAGTCAAAAACTTTTTTTCATAAAGCTCTTTATATGAATCACAAAGAAAATTACTGACTGATAAGTAGTGATAACAAAAACGAAAGCAAGCATCCGCTTTATACCTAGTCTTTTTTGTATTTGACATATTTACTTCAAAATCGCCGATAATCAAAGTACTGACATCTATATCTGCTGACAATGCATCAAGTAATTTAACATTTGCTAAGAGCCAGTACTGAATGAGATCTGCAGCTACTTTGTCGTTAAATTCCTTCAAAGACTTAGCTAAATCGTTAATAATAGTGGACGTATTATCATTCTCTTGACAAGCCTCTTTTACAAGAGAGCCTTTTAATGAAACTCTACTAGCAGAATATTTCCCTTTTGTTTTATATTTCATCCAAAAATGTAATTGAGAAAAAATAGTAAGATCAGCTTTATCAAAATATGAACAGTTAAAGTGTGGCTCAACAAACATATCTACTATCTTTTTAATAGCGTCCTCCTGAGAAGAAAATACTCTTGATATATCTTTTTCAGAAAAAACTTCCAAAGCCTCATATAATGTCAGCTCTATGGCTATTCTATTCTTATCAAGATAGGATTTACGACCCGATACTGAGCGATCAGTAATAGGCAACTTAAGATCAGTGTTCATCATAAATACCCAGATCTAAGATCTAGCTTAGCCAGAACTTTTTTCACTTCAGTTATTTCATCGTCCGTAAATTCAGTCATATTTTCAGGCAGCCTCTCACTCTTATGCTCAGGTAATCCACAAAATCTAAATCCAGCCCAAGAAATAGGATGCTTGAACTTAAACGCTAACAAGTCTAGATCAGCAGCATCTACATCTTTTTTCTTAATTGGCCCTAAAAAATTTAAAATTGAGTCATCATCAAGGTTGTTACATTTGTACTTCCTTAGGTAGCTCTCTATACCTAACGCCTTACACCTTTCAACTTCCTGATCAGCACCTTCATGCAGCCACCAGCGCTGGGCGCTTAATAATGCGACTGATGCGGTCATGCCCTCAGCTATATTTTCGTCATACCTATGTTTAATATGCAGCGTAGATAGCTCTGGCACAGACCAAAGACTACCAATTGAAGTTTCAACACCTTGCTTTAGCATTTCCATATCCATACCAAATGGCTCATTTACTGGGCTACCCATGATATGTGAAGGAAGGTTCTTGCCACTTTGACATGACCAGAATTCAATACGCTCCATACCTTTAATTACTGGCTGTAATTCAAGGTCGTATAAATCAAAATTCTCAAATTTAAGAGCTGCACGCCCCCCATCTTGATGAGCACAATGCCCATAATATGAGAATATAGATTTGTCTTTTAGTGAAGTCAGCAGCTCATCCTTATCTTGGCTAGTAAAAGAAGCATCAACTTCTAGATCAAGATTCGCTTGGAATTGCGTATTACCTCCATTCACATAAATCTCGCCATCTCTTAAGCAGTCAACGATATTTTTATGACGTAAATGAAGAATACCCGGTAAATAGACAACTTCATCGACTAAATTTATTAATAGTTTTCCTGGCACACCAGATGATAACCAGGGGATATTTGAAGCAAAGAACGAGGGAAGCAAAGCAACTTTTTTATAACCTTTAGGCAATATCGTTAACCAATCAATAAAGCCGAGATCCCATTTAACAAAAGAATCATTTAAATTCTCATATACATATTCATTTATTGTATTGATAGTGTCTTCCGGCATATCAATAGTAACTGATTCAGACCATGCTAGGCCTTCATCATAGTATGCAATAATCACAAGTAGCTCGTTACAGTTCTTTTGAATATCTAACTTAACTAAAACTAAATCAGGGTAACGCTCTAAAACCATCTGAAAATCTTCTGCAGAAATAGAACTAAACCTATCCTTATCCGACTTCATGCTTATTGAAGGCTGATTGAGGTATGCATCCAGTTTCATGAAGTCAGATAATATGATTTTTGCATGTTCAGATGCTATGGAGTGAAAATTAGATACATTAACCTTTTCATTAATTACATCGACTTTATTTGAGTAATTAATGATTTTTTTTATAGCAGGCTCTTCATATTTAACATTAATACGCTTATAACCTTCAATGAGTTGCTTTAAATATTCAGACTTCCCTTCACCAACCAAAGCGTCATAAATAAATCCTATTTGACCGAACTCATAGTATAACGCCCCGATGCGCATAGTGATTTTTAGAACTAAGTAATCATATTTATTTTTAGGCATATACCAGTTAAGAAAGCTATATTCTGCATACCTAAGACCGCTGCAATACTCCAACCTTTCAAACGCAGAAGTTGGCTCATCAATATCACATAGTAATCTAGCTAATTTAGATACCGTCAGCTGAGCTAAGAAGGCTTGCCTGTCAGCTTCTTGATCTGTTGATGAACTTCTTCTGCTTTCCAATAAATTAAAAACATGTTTTTTTAATTCTGTCGTATCTAGCGTTTTCTTCGCCTGTTTATACTTATATTCAATAAGCATTTCTGGGTTCGTGATATCACCAATAGGGTGTGTTCCAATAAGGCGGCCACGCTCAATACCAAATTCATCAGCCACATTTAGTATTTCACCGCAAATGCGTTGATACTTTCCAGCTCCAAAATAGTCAAGTCGTGAAAAACAAACAGACAAATGCTGCACTACATCGAAACTCAATAATTTAAGTACTTCATCATTTATATCTAGCGCTTTCAGAAAGTATACAAAGCTCTTTTCTAAGAATTCACAACCAGAGCCAGTATCATCCATATCAAAACAGACAGATGATAAATTAAAATAAATTTCTGAAGCTGTGATTAGGTGTATTAAATACGGTGAGTTTTTTTCTGAATGATTCAAAGCTCTATCATGATACTTTTTAGCTTTTTTAAGACAGCTTTCTGAGTCTTCAAGCCATAAAGGTTCCATTGCACAACGGCGATAAACATTACCAAGTTTTGTCAAGGTATGAGCATACTTATGCCCAAATGTCTTTCGCTCATTTATCTTTAGAACTTCTTCAAGGTATTGAATCGACTTTTTAAGGTTGTGAACTATACCACCTGGTAATATCTGATAATGACTGCAATATAACTGACTTAGATTACTAAGCACTGAGGATCTAGCGTATTTATTCTTTTTTGTTATCGCTAAAGCTTTCTTAAACTTTTCTTCTGATTTACTCAAAGATCGCTGGCAGCTATCATTTTTTTGTAGATCTACAGCCTGATCGATATATTTATTGAAAACTGGTTTCATATTTCTATTCAATGAATCTTGCTCTTCTAGAACAAAATTCATTGCATCCATAGTGGCCTGCTTCATGTCATATGCAGATCCATTACTATTTAACATACTAAAATCCATTCAATTAATACTCCCACTCTTCATGCGACAAAGGCGACTTATTCAAGGCTTCACGATTAAGCCGCCACTTCGGCATGAACTCGTCCATATAACCCACAAATCGACTGTTGTGATTACGTTCCAACAAGTGAACCAACTCATGCACAATAATATACTCAAGGCATTCTGGGGGCTTTTTAGCGAGGTCTAGATTCAACCAAATGCGTTTCGCTTCAATATTGCAGCTTCCCCATTTGGTTTTCATTTTTTTAACACCCCAATCGTCGGCAACAACACCAATTTTGGTTTGCCACTGATCTATTAATTTGGGGATAACTTGCTTTAGCTGCTCGCGATACCATTCATTTATTAACTTTAAACGGCTTTCTGTACTGGTATTCGCTGTTACCGTTAAGCGGATCTTATTACCACCAGCCTGCTCAACTTTATGTTTACCAGCTTGTTCCACAACTTCTAAGCGGTAGCTTTTACCAAAGAAGTAATGACACTCCCCCGTCACCATTTCCCTGGCACTCTGGCGCGGTTGAGCAAGAAATTCAGCCTGCTGTTTTTTAATCCAAGATAATTTATCAATAATCGCTAAGCGGATACGCTCATCTGTCACATGCATAGGAACAGCCACCCTCACATGCCCTTCTGGAGGATGAACTCCCAAGTGCAGGTTTTTAATATCCTTACGAACTATCTGCACATGAATCCCGCCAACCACTATTTCTGAATCAGCCATAATCTATTGATACTCATGCTGGTTTTTAGCCAATTCTAAAACCTCAGCCACATCAACGTCATAGCCCGCAGACTCTTCACGAATTGCGTTCGCGACTTGCTTCTCTTTAATGCGATCACCTACCCAATCAGCTCTTTTGGTATAACGAATAGCGGTATCAATTTTAGACGCCAATACCTCATTATTACCTAAGTTATCAAACAAGGCACGCTTAGCGGCTGTATCAATACTTGAAGGGTATGGGTTCTTGGTATCCCCTTGTGGTTTAACAACTTTACGCGCTAAGTCTTTAATCTTCTCTAGATACTCTTGATAGCTAATAGCCTGTTTACGGCGCTCTTCAATAATCGCATCCAGCAATTCAGACATACGTTCGTAGTATTTAGGGTTAACAGGATTTTCATCAATAATGGTTTTACGCATATTGTTTTCAATCGTTTCCGACATAGCTTCAGGGTTGCTCTTAATCCCTTCAGGCAAGTCATCTAATGCATCTTCACCCTTTTCTACAATCAGCTCAATCAGACCCAATTCTTCAAAGTCCATCAATAGCTCACTGCTATCTGCACGAATATACATATCCAGCAAGTGACGCATTGCAGGCTCGAAGCGCTTCATATCTAGATAATCACCACTGGCTAACTTAACCTCATCACGCATTTTCTCGTAATGAATCACATCCTGTTTAACCTCAGCAGCTTGCTCTGGGGTGTATCCCGCTGCCTTCATTTCATTAGCCGTATTGGCATAACAGCGTAATAACTTGCCCACTGTTTTATAAAGGGCTACACGTAAACCTTCACGATCTAACAGATCCTCTGGCTTACTGGTATCACCGCAAAAATATTCTAAATAGTCTTTGGTATCTCTAGGTCGCTTAACCGTCTCACAAAGCGCCTTAACAGCCTCTAAAGCATCATCAAGTTCGGTTTTAGCCAGAACCAAGCGATCCTTTAATAACCCCGCTACGTCATCAGCATCAAAACCATCCAACCCATGCTGAGTATACGTATTCACAGCTGAATCTAACGACTTAAACAAATCCTTATAATCAACGATGTAACCATAATCTTTGTTATCACCATCCAATCGATTCACACGGCAGATCGCTTGAAACAAACTATGGTCTGCCATCTGTTTGTCAATATACAAATAGGTAGCAGAAGGCGCATCAAAACCCGTCAGTAGCTTGTCGACTACTATCAACAAACGCATTTGCCCAGGCTCTTTAATAAAGCGCTGCTTAACGTCCTTCTCAAACTCCTCAACTCGTTTGGCTGCATCATCTTCAGACTGCTCGTAATAATCAGCCAGCATCTTGCGATAGGTATCGTATTTAAACAGTTTCTCAGTTAACCCTTCCCCAGCTTCTTCGCCTTTGATATCTGACGCAGTGGGTTTATAGCTAGTGACAATCGCACACTTATCTTTGAAGTCAGTATTACTAAACATCTCATAGACACTGCACGCTTGGTAAACACTGGCACATACAAGCATGGCATTGCCACGGCCATCCATCAGTCGTGGCTTAGTTTCCATATCCAGCAAAATGTCATTCACTATCTGTGCAAGACGCGACTTACTCGACAGCACTTTTTGCATCGTGCCCCAGCGTTGTTTAAGCTGAATTTTGTTATAAGGGGTTAACTCACGAGTTTTGGCTTCAAACCACTCATCGACTTTCTTTTGCGAAATAATGCTTTGATCAATATCGCGGGCTTCATAACGCAAATCTAATACTACGCCATCGTTTACGGCTTCATTAAACTTATAGGTATGAATATAAGGGCCGAATATCTCTAACGATTTTCGCTTATCTTTCTTAAGAAGAGGCGTACCCGTAAAACCGACAAACATAGGGGCAGGGCCAGATTCAGCGACCAAAATAGCCTTCATTGCATCATGCAGCGTACCCGATTGAGTTCGGTGACACTCATCTACAAAAACAAATAGATTACCTTTAACGGCAAAGTCACTTGGTAAACTTTTCTTTAACTCTTCAATATAATCATTAGCCGCAAGCTCATCAGACTTCTCGCCTCTACGACCAAACTTATGCACTAGCGAACACAATAACCAAGGATTAGGTTTATTAAGACTGGCCATAAGATCAGCGCCACTCTTGCTGCGTTCTATATTTTCATCGACCCCTTTAAAGACCCTCTCTATTTGCTCATCTAATTCTTTGCGGTCGGTAATGATAAGGACGCGAGCATCTTTAATATTCTCTCGAATCCACTTAGCCAACCACACCATGGTTAAGCTTTTACCAGAACCCTGGGTATGCCAAATGATGCCGCCTTCACGACGAGCAATATGTTGTTTAGCCGCTTGAATACCAAAGTACTGATTATGGCGGCAGGTCTTTTTAACACCGCTATCAAATACAATGTAGTCATGAATAATTTCTAGAAAACGTGATTTATTACAGACTTGAGATAGATGCTGATCAAGAGGATTTTCATACTGCTCAGTAGACTCTTCTTTCCATTCCTCCTTCCATTCTTCTTTCCATTCGAGATAGTGCTTCTCTGGTGTTTCGACAGTCGCATAACGCAGCCCCTGCGAATCATTCCCCGCCATCACTAGCTGCATGGTCGTAAAGAAGTTTCGAATGAAATCTTTTTTCTGGTTATCGAGGTTCTGACGTACACCTTCGCTGAAAGATACCGATGAACGCTTAAGTTCAATCACACCCAAAGCAATACCATTCACATATAAAACAATATCTGGGCGCTTAGTTTTAGGTGATAGATTCTCACCTTTAACAGAGACTTCTTCGGCAATAGCAAAGTGATTATTCTCAGGATTAGCCCAGTCTATAAGCCATACAGTCTTCTTTACCTCGCCTGCACCTGTTTTTTCTTTAATGCCGTAGCGCAGCAGGCGGTAAACTTCTTTATTTACATCATAAAGTTTTTTACCTTCGCCCAATGCCGCAGCCGTATCTAAACGACGAATAGCTTTCTCGACCAAGACAGGATCGACAGCCCGAGATAAAAGCCACTTACGTAGATATTCAGGTTCGATATTGCGGTTATTTTCACGATCTTGCCAATCACCAAGGTAGTCGTAGCCTAATTCTTTCTGAAAGAAACTAACAACACGGTCTTGGGTAGCACGCTCCCTTTGGCCTACATTACTCACGGCTTATTTCCTTTTTTACAACCAATGCAAAGCTACATAATAATTAATTATAATAATATTACTAAAAAGACCACAAATGAGCGAGCGCTCATACTTTAGACGTCATAAAACGGTTCTATACGATCCTATTGCTGCTATAATAAAGTCCTAGTTGAGGAGAAATACGATGATAAGAAGACAAAAGAAACAGGTTAACAAAGTTCAGCTTATTAGAGCTGTCGCTAGCTCAAGTGCAATAGAAACAGGTGAATCTACACGTATCATAGAAATCAAATTAAAAAGAAGCTCTGGTAAATTTAAGCATTTAACATTGACAGCATAAAAAGCCAATCGATAGTTAATTCACAATATCACGGACTAGACGCTCGATATGCTGATAATCACCTAAAACCCCCGCTTGTATTGACTTAAAATAGAATTCCTTATTTTTATCCCAAATTTCGTAATCTAAAACATCAAACCCTGCCTGAACGACCAATACATCCATCAATAAACGAGATAGTCGTCCATTTCCCTCTCTGTAAGGGTGTATTAATATAAACTCAACATGGCTTTTGGCTATAAATGCAATGACGTCCTCTTTATCTAACTTTGGAAGATCTTCGAACAAAGAAAGAAACTCACGCTGAAACTCCTCCAGCAATCTTGGAATCTGTTGAGCCGCAGCAAATTGGAAACCACCCTTGCTCATATTGACAGACCGATACTCACCAGCCCATTCATAAACATTACCCAGCCACCACTGATGCCAAGTAGTAATATTGGCTACCGTCAACTCTGAATATTCGGTTTCAATAATTACAAGCTCATACAGCTTTATTAACAACTCAGTTTCAGCTTCATTGATATCATCAACCGTTACAATACCGAGCTTATTCTTTAATACAGCACCATTCGAGCCTGCTTCAAACTCACCTTCAGTAGTCGTTACATCGTACTTGGCCATTACATTAATGTGCTCTGAATGCGATCAATGGCAAACTGAAGACTGCGATCATCAAAAATACCTTGCTTACGCGCAGCCCATTCTGGCCCTGCTGGCCAGCTATCAATGGCTATACGTACAGAAGCTAAATCAGGCTGACAACCTTGCTGATTAATTACCCAATCTACGGTAGAAAGAAGCTCTAAACCATAAGGTGATTCAAACCCTTCAATAACCGCTAATGCTTTATCTAATGAAGGCGTAAAGCGCTTCGCATCTGAATTCAAATAGACTGATAGCGTGTCTTTTTTAGCATCATTAAAGCGAATAACATCTTCTCTAGATGAATCTGAAATGCGCTTATCGGCCTGTAAATAACTGCCATCTAGTGCATTCAATAAATGCTCTAGATTATTAGAATATGGCCCATAATAATTAGCCTTAAACTGAAGTTTCAAATCCAAATTTTGGCCTTCCTTATGAATAGCGCGCTGTAAAAACCACGCTAACTTTTGAACCTCAAGTAAGCTGCAATCCATGCCAAGCACCCAATATCGACGTACCATTTCAGATACCAAAGCCCTAGATGCCGTTAGTGTTTCTACCCCTTTGGGCTTTGCGACATTTTGGTATTTTGCAGTTGGCTCATAAATGTAGATGTCGACACTTTCAAGATCAGCCAAGACCGTTTCTATTTGCGGCTTTACATCAGTCCAATTCAGCCCACCATTACCTGCACCTAGTGGCGGTAAAGCAATTGATTGAACATTATTTTCAATAATAAAGCGTTTAAGATCTATTAAGCCATCAGCAACCCACTCCATTTTTGATTTGGAGCGCCAATGCTGCTTAGTCGGAAAATTAACAATCCACTGTGGCCCCATCAGCTCGTCTGTTTGAGTGACAAACATCTGGCCTGTTGCCACTTGCTGGGCTTTACATGCTTTTGCATACTCAGACATATTCTTAGGAAATCGGTCTTTAAACATCAAAGCAATGCCTTTACCCATCACACCCACGGCATTCACCGTGTTTACAAGAGCATCTACATTCGCTTCTAGCAAATTTCCACTTGTGTAATGAATCATTAGAAATACCACTCTGGCCGTGCGTGAACATCAAGAGTATGGGGTTGTGACAGTTTACTTTATATGGAATTTTAACACCTAGAGTATGAATATAACCAACGAAGTAAACAAAAACTAACCTAGGATAATAATCTCCCTTTGGTCTACGTTACTCATTTAACAAGTCCTTTGTTTTAGTGCTTACAGTGCTAATATATAGATTAAAATCTTCAATCATTCTTTTATGATGAGTTTCTATCTCTTCTTTTTTCCACTGTGTATTTTCATAGATATCTTCAAGCTTTAAAGACACACCTTTGCCTTTGTGTCTTTCTTGGAATTTGGCCTTTTTAATCGTAAAACCATCGTCTGTCATTTCAGAGTTAATGCTTCCCGTTACTAGGGCTAAATTTCCAAAAGTGTGCAACAAATTATCAGGTATGGCTTCTTTTTGGATCCGAGGATTTTGCGGAGTGACATGCTCAACTGAGTTTTTAGCCGTCACTCTAAAGTCATCAACCAATTTACTGCCTTCGCCTTTTAGCTTGAGGTACAAAATATATTCAAGCTTATAAAACCAGTAATGCGGATATTGTGTACCGTTAATATAGGATTGATTAAGGCTTATTTCCGCGTCTAACACTGGCTCAGTATGCCAAGGTTTCACTAGGTAGCGATTAGTACGTTCAATTAAAGGAGCATCAGCCTCACTGCACAGCAAATTATTATCAAGATGCTTTAAATATAGCCCAGCATTTTCATCATTATTTTCTAATAAGAAATTAAGCAATGGCGTTAGCCAATACTGAGTTGTCATTTGCTGTGAGTGATAGAGCATACTTTGTAATAAGGCAAAGTCTGGTGTCGAACCTTGACTGGAACGCTGCAAGTAGGCATTGCCTTTGCTGTTATTAACATAAAGTCTACGTATCGAATGAATCTTTTCTTCCTCTACCAATACCCACTTGATCACATGTTTATCAAACTGATAGCGTGCTTCCCACAACAAACCGATAAAGCTCTCAATATCTTCAGACTCCAACTTAACTGAACAACCTAGCCAATGTGTGTTAAAAATATTCAATAGGTCTTTGTCTGATACTTTGGCTATATCTTTCGATTCGTATTTATCACTATTTGAAAGATAAATACGTAACACATGCTGTAAAAGCATAGAGAAAGTAATAATGCTCGATACCCTATCTGGCAGCCCAGTCATTTCTTTTTCACTAGGCTCTAATTCATCTTGTTTGAATGCTTTTGTTTCATTAAGTATTTCTGCAAGACTTAGTTCATCCACTGCTTGTTGTTGCTGGAGCTCATTTAATACATCAAGAACGTAGTTTGCTTTTGCAAGATGCTCAACACCAGAAACCTTTTGTGTAAACAAGTCCACAGTATTTATTTGTATTGTTTGACGAAGATTACGCTCTACGTATCCCTCCATATCCGAACATGCATCCCACACGTAGCTGTAACTATCTCGTTTTTCCCGAGGTAAAAACTCTAACAACTTGGCTTTTAGTATTTCGTGGTGTTGTAGCTGAATACCCCTATTGTTAATCACCTCAAACAACTTATTTAAATCGGTATTCTTTGGCACACGGGTTAATATGAGCTGAACCTTATTACGAATAAAATCAGATAATGCAACGACATCAAGTACTTGAGCACCATCATCATGTTTTTTATTAGATTTATAGTTACTCACAAATGAACGAATTTCATCTAGGGCATCTTCAAGCTGGCGCGCCTCTGGTAAGCTAGCCGGTTCACCACGAGATAAACGCTGAAAAAAATCAGTTACTTGCGGGCGAATAGCAAAACCAATGCGTGGACGTACACCTTCTTCGGTTTGAACCTGTCGATATTCGTTTAAAGATTCCCCTAACACCACGCTAATAAGCCAAAGGGTTGTAAACCGTTGCTGGCCATCAATCAGGTCAAACATAAACGTATGTTTATCGTTAATCACGCCACAACTATCGCGTTCAATAACTAACGTGCCACCCAAATAAAATTCATTTTTACCTTCTTCATATGCTTGTACTATATCTTCAAGTAATGTCTTTATTTGCTCTTGGCCCCAAACATAAAGCCGCTGATAAATAGGGATATTAAAAAAATATTGCTGCTCGATCACATCATTTAAAGTAATAATATCTGATTGAAAATCAGTCATGCTGCACTCCCTGTACTAACAACACAGTATCAATATGGGACTCGATACTTTTGTCTTTTTTCGATAACTCATCTAAACCGTAATAGCCTGCAACCGCATTGGCGTATCGCGCCTGCACTTTTCTACCTTCCTTAACTTCCTCTTTCCAACCATTATTTTTTGAGTATATAGCGCTAACATCTGAACGCTGCAAATAACTAACCACGTCTTCACCGCGATAAGCATAGGCAATTACATCCAATAAATTTTGATTTTTATCTCTTAAAAACTTAATAGGAGTTTCACGACGAATATCTTCCTGACCTAAACGAATGGCACCCAGACGATGGTCAAACCACAATACAAACCGCAATAAACCCTGACCACCCAAGCGATCAAAGTAGGCCAACCAAGCCAAGCGATACAAACTTTGTAAATAAGAAGACAGCGTTGTTACCACCTGTTTATAAAACGCCTGAACTGCTACAACTTCGGCATTTTCACTGGGCTCATGCAACAAGGTATTTAATAGGGCTGCATATTTCTCAGCATACAAAAAGAAACCTGCGCCACGGCTAATGGGTTGACGCAAAGCCAAAGGTAAATAAGCGGCGCTATTACCAATATTTTGCGGGGTTGGCTGTAACTGGTATTCATTATTACTGGTTAAGCGTAATTTCTGCCCCCATTGATTACTGCCCGCAGGGTACAACGCCACTTCACCTAACTGAGAAGCGATACTTTGCTCGCCAAAATGACTTAAAAGCTCATCCTGACTCTCTAGCTCTAGCACATGGCTACCTGTCCAGTTGCGCCCACGCCACAGATAGTAATGAAATAATTCAGGGGCAAAATCATTGTTTTTACTGCTTCTGCTCTGCTCCCCTTGAATCTGCACCTTTTCCCAACGTTTGGCACAATGGCTTTGTAATTGCTCAACCTCCGCTGGTGTCCCATTTGAAATAGCACGTAAATGAAAGGCTTTTAGTAGGTCGGTTCCGCCTAAAGGCACACCTCTATTATTTTGAGTATCAAAAAAGGTAAAAGCCAAATCTTCACGCTGAACGGAAATTACCGTAAACCTCAAGCGCTCAAAAATATTTGCTGACAGGCTATATTCTTGCAACTGTTGCTGCATTATCTTTTTTGCCCGCTGGATATTCACCATGGAACGACTTGAACGAAAACTCAACTGCATGTGACTAGGTAACTCACCATTTAACAAAAAATACAGTACCGCCAAACTGGTCAGGCGTTGCTGGCCATCAATGACAAAGCGCTTACCATCTGCGCCCAGCTGATGATGAATAAGCAATGCCCCCATATAATAATGTTGCGGCTGATCTGCCATGGGACCACTGCTAGCACTTTCAATAGTCGCCATAAAGTGACGAAAATCGCTCAGTAATTGATTGATTTTTTTGTCATCCCAGACATATGCACGCTGATAACTGTCTAGCGCTAATGGACTATTCCCATCGGCCAGTTCAGTAAAGCTAGCAATGCGTACCTCAACATCCTGTTGTTTCATGTTCATCCTTATGTGCTAGCTTTGGCGTCTGATACAAATGGTAAACGGGTTTTTCCTGTGAGTAATTCTTGCATCATGCCTTGTTTGATTTTTTGGGTTTTACTGAGGCGTTGTTGTAGGGCGTCTAATTCGGCGTCCATGTCGGATAGAACATTGGCGATGGCGGTTTGTTCAGACTTTGGAAGGGCGATCACTTTAATTTTTGAAAGCGTTGCAAAGCTGATTGCAGGCATTGTCGATGAGCCAGATACTTCGAGTATATCGGCATTCCTGTAACCAAAGTACTGAAAATAGAATGAATTACAGATTTCAATTTTAGGAATAATCTTGAATAAATTATTCGCAATAACGCCTTTATATTGATAACCAATAAGTCCTGGTGCACCATAGCGAACCATGAACAAATCAGCACTATTAATGTGATATTTTCTCCCAGGCTCTGAAATATATCTAGGTGGCTCATCTGAAGATGTTAAGTCTATGATTCTAATAAACCTTACTAACCCCTCCCCCTGCGACAAAAACTGTTTTTCCACAGGAACCTGCATTCCTTGCCTAAAAGAAAACACCTCCGATAAATCGATACACTCCCAATCCTCCGGAATTTCACCCAGCTCGGTTTGTTTGTAGCCAGGACGTGGAGCGGTTTGTTTGTTATTGGCATTGCCCACTTCAGAATGTTGATTCGATTTTTCATCAAGCCCTTCACCAGACTCTTTATACAAGTCGCTATTAAGCGTGAATGCTTGCTTTGTTTGTGCGGCCTGCGCAGCTTCGCTTGTGTTATCAAATTCACTGCTTTGCTTTGCACCTTGCTCTTCACTCTCCTTTACAAAAGCGGTTAAGCGTTTTTTACCCGTGAGCAGTTGCTGCATGGCGGCGGTTTTGATGGCGCTTTTTTTGTCGATGAGGGTTTCTAATGAGGCGATCAGGTTATCCACATCGGACAGGGCATTGGCGATGGCGGTTTGTTCTTCGATAGCAGGTATCGGCATTAAGATTGAATAAAAATCACCATGATTCAAATCAGGTATTGTGCTAATTCCAGCTTTGTCTAATATCGTTTTTTGGCAATCATGGGATCTAAGGTAATATACAAAATACTTTGAGTTGATATTGTTTCTATCAAAATCTATCTTAAAGAAATTATTATGAAAAACTCCTGTTACACCTGTAACAACAATCCCTGTATTACCTGTTCTAGTCATCAATACATCGTATGGATCGCAACAAACTGAGCTTGAATAATCGTCAATATATTCTGGCTCATTGCTAGAATTAATATATTGAATGGTGATATAAACTCGCGACTGGCTAGTTGGAAATTTTTTCCTTCGATCAATTGCTATCTGCAACCCTTGATTAACAGTGCATATTTCTTTAAAGGTTTTTACCAGCCAATCTTCTGGGATCACCCCAACTTCAGTCTGCTTATACCCTTCTGGTATTTTCACCTGCTCTGCGCTTGTCATCGTACTCACCATGCCAGCCCCATCTTCTTCAGATGTTCATCTACTTTATCGCTTAAATCTGCAACGTTATCGACTAAGGCAGGCATTGGGATGCTATAGCGTTCTTCTAGGGTTTTAATACGGTTGGCTAACTGCTGGGTGATACGCTCAATCTCGGCAACAATGCTGGCTTGTAAGGTGGCCTGCCATTTGTCTTCTACGATTAGTGTTTTTATTTCTTCAAGCGTCAGTTGTGGGTATTGATCAAATACTTGCTGATCTAATTCTTCTTGGGCTTCTTTCACTTCTTTTTTAATAGCCGCTTCAATTTCGATTAGCTTTTTCACAGCTTTCAAAGCTTTTAACTCATCTGCATCAGTTGCTTGTTTTGTGCGTGTTGCAACCGTTGCTTTGCTCACTTTTCCTGCGTCTGACATGGCATCCATTAGTAAGCCGTCTTCCACTGCATGCTCTTCGATGTACGCTTCTAAAGTTTGAGTACTAGCATCGCACTTAGCTTGTAGTTCATCTATGGCAGCTTTTTCATCACTAAAGAATTTCGCCACGATTAAAGCAGGCGGAACCAGCTCGGCTTTGTATTTGATTTTCTTGATGATGAAGTCAGGGGCTTCTTTTAGCTTGTCGCCTTTTTTAACCACCAGTTCACGTAATACTTTACCTGCTTGCCAGCCATCTTGAGTGATGACGTACACATCGTCTTGCATGGAACCTGCCCAGTAATCCATGATGATTTGGTAGATGTCGTATTTATCTAATAACGGCGCATTACTATAAGCGCTTAATAAGGCTTCTGAAATGCGGTGGATGATTTCTTTCGGGCTTTCGTGCTGTTTTTGAGATTCAGTGTCTTCTTCACTGGTGCCTGCTTTAACTGTAGAGAGTTCGGTTAACTTAACCTGTGCTTTCCAGCCATGAAATATGTCGATGGCCGTTTTGGCAAAGGTTTTAAATTCAGAGTGGTTTAATATGCTGGTTTTCACTTCATTGGCGGCCACTAAGGCATGGCTGTAGTCATCACGTTCTGGTGCAAATAAAGTTGCACGAATACTTGGAAATGCTTGCCAGTATTTATCTAGCGCATCGATATCGGCATTTGGAATACCGCCTTTTAGGTGGGCGCTTAAGTCGTGTAAATCTTCTGGCTCGCTGGAATCGATATAGCGTGGAATGTTCAGGTTGTAATCGTTGCTTTCAACTTCATCTAGGTTAACCATACGGCTATAACGGTTAAGCTCTAGCTGTTTGGTGAATACGTCGACCACTTTATGAATGTCTTGGCTGCGTAGGCGATTTTTGTTGCCGTCTTTCATGAAGCCTTTGCTGGCATCGACCATAAAAATGTCTTTGCGAGTAGCCGCGTCTGCTTTGTCTAATACGATAATACACGCGGGTATGCCGGTACCGTAGAACAGGTTAGCAGGCAGACCAATGATGCCTTTGATGTAGCCTTGCTTGATTAGGTTTTCGCGAATGCGTGATTCGGCATTACCACGGAACAATACACCGTGAGGCAAAATAACCGCGCCCTTACCTGTGCTTTTTAATGATTTAAGTATGTGCAGTAAAAAAGCGTAGTCACCGTTTTTATCGGGTGGAGTGCCGTATTCAAAACGTTTGAATTCATCATCAGTTAAGTTGATGCCATTGCTCCAGCTTTTCACCGAGAACGGAGGGTTGGCTACGGCAAAGTCGAAGGTTTTTAATCTACCGTCATCACTTTTCCACTGCGGGTTAGCGAGCGTATTATCTTGCCAGATTTTCGCATCGACGCTGTCGTGCAAAATCATGTTCATACGCGCAAGAGCGGAGGTGGCGTTGTCCATCTCTTGGCCAAAAATACTCAAGCCACGCGGTGCCTCGTCACTGGCTTTTAATAATAGCGAGCCAGAACCACAAGCAGGATCGTAAACGGTAACATCGGGCATGGCATCTTTAGAAATCCCCACCACTTTGGTAACAATGCGTGAGACTTCGGCTGGGGTATAGAACTGCCCTTTGGATTTACCTGAGTCGGTAGCGAAATGACGCATTAGGTATTCGTATGCGTCTCCTAATAGATCATCGCCTTCGGCTTGGTTGCTGGCTAGGTCTAGGCCTTGGAAGATACCCACCAATTTGGTGAGGCGGTCGACCATGTCTTTGCCTTTACCGAGTTTGTCTTCGTCGTTGAAATCGGCAACGTCGATCACGCCTTTAAGATCATTTTCTTCGGCCAGCTTGCTAATGATTTTGTTTATTTTATCGCCAATTTCTTTGTCGTTTTTCAGCGCGACCATATCGTCATACGTTGCGCCTGCTGGCACTTCGATGAGGCCGTATGGGTCTTTGGCGTATTTATCGGATACGTACTTCATGAATAGCAGGGTTAGTACGTAATCTTTGTATTGTGATGCATCCATACCGCCGCGCAATTCGTCGCAGCTAGCCCATAGGCTTGAGTAGAGTTCAGTTTTTTTAATGGCCATGTTTGATGTGTCTTATATCTGAATATATTGAGTGCATCTTGGCACTTTATTTTCTAAAAAGGGGGATTATCTCATTAGGATTTTAGTGTGATGTTCATACCATTATCTTAGCCATGTAACTCTGCTGGTCTGGCTGCGCGACCACAGCCTCACTTAAATGCGTAAAATCCATGATTAAACCTTCTTACAGATATTTTTAAGTAGCATTAATTAATTTAATAAGCTGGAACGTGTATTTAGGCAGGGGTCTAAGACTGGTACTTTTCTTAAAATCTAAACTGCCTGCCCTGGCTACTTCTGCTACTTCCGTGTGCTTATTGAGTCATTTACTAATGATTATTCATTAAACCATAACCATAAATAAAAAGCAGATTGGAAAAATTGAGATTTGTCAGGTTTTATTATGATTATTGATAGAATATACTAAGCGTTTAATTCTAATGGGGTGCAGCTGGGGGTACAGCGAGATTCCGAACTAGCCAAAAGCCATTAACTACGTAGCCTGTAGAGCATTAATTCGGGTTCCGGTGGGGAGACCATTTTATTATTTTGCCCCCATGTTCAAATCTTGCACAACACGCTAAGTCTATCGGTAGCGCTAGCCACTACAAGATAATCCGCTCCACAAAACCTTGAATGTGCTTATTAACAACCTCTGCTTGCTCAGCAAAAACCATATGTGTGCCACCACTAATAATTTTTAGCTCGCTATTAGAGAGGCGGTCTTGTAAAAAAGAAGCGTATTTAACCGGGGTCATCATGTCTTTTTCACCGACCATAATTTGAACAGGGATATTAATATCAGCTAATTGATTCATTACATCAAATTTATCGCAGGCATTAAAATCATTAAACATCAC
>JBNMPQ010000019.1:0-18929 GCA_051276935.1 Oleispira sp.
ATTTCGTAGAAGATTGGCCTGCCAAAGACGCGGTTTTAGGTTGAAATTATGAGCACCTTTTGCAAAAAAAACCTTTGAAAACAAAAGATTAGATAAAAACTGCTCGTGTATGCTTGACGCTAAATAGCCGACTGCGTATAGTACGCGCGTCTGCATAGATTGCAGCTAGACAAGATGTCTAGGTAAAAGGTGAGGTGGCCGAGTGGTCGAAGGCGCACGCCTGGAAAGCGTGTAACGGGAAACCGTTCGTGGGTTCGAATCCCACCCTCACCGCCAATGATTTTAAAACCCGATTTACTTCTTTAACAGACAGTACTTCGGGTTTTTTCGTTTTAGCCTTTCAAATGTTTCTATTCTTGTCTTTTTAATACGGGCCCGCTCTAAAAGACTATCGTTATCACACGGTTTTTAAAGCAGTGGTTATTCTTTTGATGGATCAAAGGGTTTAACGGGCATGCTGCGTTGTTGCTGCGCTGCACGAATTTTAATATCAGTATGCCAGCGCCATAATCCGGCTAACACTGCGCCACTGATATTATGCCAAATACTGAAAACTGCTCCCGGTAATGCGGCTAAAGGACCAAAGTATTTCAACGCTAATGCGACACCTAACCCTGAGTTTTGCATGCCTATTTCTATCGCCAGTGTGCGACACGTTACTTCTGTTTGCCGAGTAAGTTTACCTGCAGCATAACCACTTATTAAGCCAATGATGTTGTGTAAAGCAACCGCCGCAAATACGCCATAGCCTAACGTTGATATTTCATCGGCATTCAATGCAACAATGATGGCAATAATTAATAGAATTAACCCGCTCGCAATGTCGGCTAAGTATTTATTAATTTTATTCGCAAATTTGGGTTGGTAGTGCGTAATTAATACCCCTGCAAGGATTGGAATTAATACCATTTTAACGAGGCTAAATAAGATCGCTAGGCTGTCTACTTGAACGCTTTCACCCGCCATGACACTAATAATCAAAGGCGTTGCCATAACGCCCCAGAGTGTTGAAGCCAGTGTCATACTAACCGAGAGAGCAACGTCTCCACGGGCAAGGTACGTCATGACGTTTGATGCGGTGCCGCCAGCACAAGCGCCTACAATAACCATCCCGATTGTTAAATCATCTGATAAGCCAAATGCCTTTGCTAATAAAACAGCGGCTAAGGGCATGACGGAGAACTGAATAATAATGGCCAGGGCGATAGGCTGTGGATTCTGCCAGACCCGTTTAAAATCAGTGGTGCGTAGAGTGAGTCCCATGGCGAACATAATCATGGCCAAGAGTGGGATAATGGCCGTATTCCAAGCCATGAGTGGCGCGGGATCGTTGTAGGCTAATAAAGCCACGATGATAGCCAATATTGGAAATAAGCGACTGACTGACAGCATGATTAGGTGCTCAAAAAGAATAATTAGGGGCTATTATAACGTAAATTTTCTTTTCAAACGCGAACCGTTTGATTCTTCTTTTGGTACGATTGTTTAATAATATAAGCAGGTCTTATATCGACGAAGCGGATGGATGTTAGCAGCAGTTGATCACAGTATGGGTGATAATAATCGTGCAGCTTTCGTTGCTAGGTTTAAAAAGAAAAGATTACTTTGATGGTAAATCTCACTGGCGTTAAAGTCTTTTAGCAGCATCGTTTCTACTTCTTCTGCCATTTTATCGCATTCAATGAGCGCGTTAAGTTCAAAATTGATGCGCAAGGAACGGTTATCTAAATTTGCACTGCCTATGTAACTTAAGTTTTCATCAATAAGCATGACTTTTTGATGCATAAACCCTTGTTGATATTGTAGGAAGGTAATTCCTAGCTCACTTAATTCACTTACATAGCTTCGAGTTGCCAATGCAATGATTGCATTGTCATTTTTTTTAGGCAGTAAAATACGAATGTCTAAACCTTTTAAGGCGGCTAGTTGAAGAGCGCCCATCACTTTTAAATCAGGAATAAAATAGGGTGTCGCGATCCAGATTCTTTTTTTTGCCGATGAGATTAAATGCACAAAGCTCAAACTCATCGTTTCTATGGTATCTGCAGGGCCACTAGGAATAATGAGTGCTTTGGTATTCCCCTCGCTACGGTAGGCCTGCCATTTTAAATCCAATA
Source organism: Oleispira sp. (assembly GCA_051276935.1). GTDB lineage: Bacteria > Pseudomonadota > Gammaproteobacteria > Pseudomonadales > Oceanobacteraceae > Oleispira. Next base: position 2,118 of record JBNMPQ010000019.1, read on the forward strand.
TTGTCTGTTGTGCCCAGTACCAGTCTTCAACAAACGAAAGTTGTGCTGCTAATGTTGCTGGTCCATCGATTTGTAAATGAGTATCTCGCCAGAATCCAATATTTGGATCGAGACCAAGATATTCATCGCCCACATTATGCCCACCGAGAAAACAAGTCTCACCATCTACCACTACCAGCTTTCGGTGATTTCGAAAATTCAGTTGCAGACGGCGTCTAAATTGTTGAGGATTGAAACGACTGCATTCAATACCTGCTTGTTTCATTGGGGATAAAAAACGATTTTTAAGGCTTGAGCTACCAATTTCATCGTATAAAAAATAAATTTTAACGCCTTCTTTAGCCTTTAAGATTAAAGCTTGCTGTAAGCGTCGCCCTAGCTCACCATCATTAATAATGTAGAATTGAACTAATACGAAATACTTAGCCGCTTCAATGGCTTGGAATATGTAATTGAAGGTTTGCTCGCCGTTAATCAATAGTTGGACGTTATTTTTTTTGCTTTGAGGAAGGCGGGAAAGAGACTCTAAAGGAGTAATAATCTCTGATTTTTTATTACTAGGGTTTGCTTGCGCGAACAGTTCTTGCTTTGAATGAAGCTGCTCTAATACTTTTAAACTCGATTTTCGAGCTTTATTGTATCCATGAAATTTTCGACTGCCAAAAAATAAGTACAGAGGTAGGGTTATAAAAGGGATGAAGGTAAGTGAGATAACCCACGCGAGTGTACCTTGGGAGGTGCGGCCATTCCAAATTGCATCGATAGCAGCAGCGATTCCTGAAAGATAGATAGCCAAGGTCCAGTTCCAAGTCACACTATTTATTAGAAATGTATTACTAAACCAAGTATCAAGCCAGGCCAAATTTTGGCTCCCTCATGCATGCGCGATGATCCAGTATAGATGAGGGCATAGTGAGGAGCCAAGTGGTATTGGTTTTTAAATGAAAAGCTTCGAGATTATTTACTTTTTAAACGCGACTATTTACCAATTAAGCGCAAGAATTCACTGCGAGTAGCCGGTGATTCTCTAAAAGATCCCAACATAACGGAAGTAGACATTGAGGAATTTTGTTTTTGAACACCTCTCATCATCATGCACATGTGGCGTGCTTCTATCACAACGGCAACACCGCGGGCGCCGGTTACTTCCTGAATGGTTTCGGCTATTTGTTTCGTTAGGTTTTCTTGAATTTGTAAACGGCGCGAAAACATATCGGTAATACGTGCAAACTTTGATAAACCTAAAACATTGCCGTTTGGAAGGTAGCCAATATGAACTTTGCCGATGAACGGCAGCATGTGATGTTCACACATCGAGTACATTTCGATATCACTGATGACAACCATTTCATCATTATCGCTGGAAAAAACCGCATTATTAACGATGTCTTTTAAAGACTGCTCATAACCGCTGGTTAAAAACTGCATAGCCTTAGCGGCACGTTTAGGGGTGTCTAACAGCCCTTCACGGTTAACATCTTCTCCAAGTTCAGTTATGACTTGAGAGTAAAGATCAGACAGCGCTTTCATCGCTTCTCCAGAATATAAGGTTATGGCATAGGCATAATGTCCGCGCATTTTACGCAATTATGAAATAATATTAAAGGACTGGTAGGGTGCAATTTGCCGACATGCCGTTAAAAAAGAGGCTTTATTAGCAATATCGGCCGTTACAAGCAGAGAATGCTGTGTACTGGGAGTTTGAAGCTCGTTTATGTCATAACCGAGTTGCTGCAATATAAAGCAAAGTCGACTTGCAATCGCGTGCCCTGAGTCAACAAGTCCAATGCGAGGATAGAGTTTAGAGATTTCATCACTCAGCAGTGGAAAATGAGTGCAGCCCAGAATAATTTGGTCCAACCCATCACTCTCTACCCAAGGCAATAAAGTACTTTTTAAGGCCTCTATATCGAGTTGTTTACTGAGCCAAAAGTTTTCTGCGAGTTTTACTAGCTTACTGCTGCCGATACGTTCCACTTTACAATCGCCGGCGTGATCAATAATTAATTGATCAATGTAGGGTCTGTCGATAGTAGCGGGTGTGGCCAGCAGGGCAATATGGCGATTTTGACTATTTTGTGCCGCTGTTTTAATAGCAGGTACAACGCCGACAATTGGAATATCGAACACTTCACGCAATGCTGGCAGTGCCAGTGTACTGGCTGTATTACAGGCTATGACGATAATATCGATGGATTCGACCGTGCATGCGACTTTGCATAGCGATACGATTCTTTCAATTAGAATATCGTCGGGTTGAATACCATAAGGGAACAGTAAGTTATCCATTAAATAGCATGTTTCTAACCCAGGTACGGCTTGGCGGATGTGTTTAAAAACACTGAATCCTCCAACGCCTGAATCAAATATTAGAGCTTTTACGGGCATAGTATTTAGATTAGTTAGCTTTAAACGACAAATTGAAGGTCAGAGGTACGGTATGCGTAATCGACTTAAGGCCCGCAAGTTTTTGAAGTTTATTAATTCCAGCGATCAAATTGAAATTTTCAGCATCAATAACCATAGGTGTAATACTGGATACCGTGATGGTTTTATCTTTGTTGTGGCTAATCATTACTGTGCAATAGGCTTGAGCTTGCTCGCCATGAAGTGAAATTTTGCCTTTCAATTCAAACTTAGTTTGCTGTCCACCACTGACTTGAGCTAGCAGGTCTGTTGGGATTTCAGCTTCAAAGGTCGCTTGGCTAAAAAGAGACGTCTCAAATAAATGTTCTTGCATGCGCTCATCACGAATGGCGATACGGGTATCAACACTGCTGAGATCTATAGAGAGGTTGGCCAGTCCTTGACTATTGATAGAGCCTTCAAACTTCTTAAAACTGTGTATTTCAGTAATATGCGTATTTTTACCGGTCAAAAAATGAATACTTGATGGCTGTTGGAGCGTCCAATCTGCAAAGTTTAAGCTGCTGAAAGTCAGTGCTAAAGAGATAATGAAAGCTTTCATAAAAAATCCCATTTTAAATCGTTCCTTTTATTTTAAGTGCTATTTCAGGTGTGGACGGTTTTAAATCAATGTAGGTTCTTTAAATTATCAAAGGCATATCGGATGATTAATTCAACTTCTGCTAACACCGCCGTCTCATTTGATGCTTCTAAGCGAAGTCGATTTTGATCTTGCTGAAAACGCAGTTTCTTCGGTAATTCTTTATAGGCTTCTTTAATTGCCATGTCTTTACACGCTAAAAAGTGCAGGTGAATGGTTGAATATTGATCTTGTAACATAATATCGATGTCTAATGCGTCAGCTAAATAATGAATGCGCATCACGGCCTCGGTCATTTCACATTGATTAGAAAGCAAGGACTTAGCGATAAACCGTATATCCTCAATAATTTTATTATTGCGTTTATCTAAATTTTTTTGCGCGAGCAGTCGTTCTGCCTCATATTTAATGTGTTTTTCTTTCACTTGAGTCTTCACTTGTTTATTTAAATACAAAGCGTAGGCGGCCAATGCGATAACGATAATAAAAGCGATTAGTAATAAGATAATGTTACTCGATAGCATAATTGAGGGTGGAAATAGTTATAAATAGATCACTATATTACTCTGCTTCTTTGGCCCAGGCTAGCTGATTTCTGCCGTTTTCTTTGGCAAAGTAAAGCGCTTTATCAGCGGCATTGATCAGTGCTTGTACATTTGAGTAATGGTGGCTTGGGCTTAGCTTTGCAATACCAATACTCATTGTTAAGTAAGTCTGATGAGAGGAAGGAGCGTGGAGGATTTTAGCATTTAATAGGTTCTTCAAAAGCCTATCAGCTTGTTCAGTGGCTTCTTGATGATTAATAGAGGGTAAGATAATAGCAAACTCTTCACCCCCATAGCGCGTACAAAGTTCACCTGCGCGATTAAAGGTGCTTTGCAGGACACGTGCAACTTGCTGCAAGCAATAATCCCCATTCGAGTGGCCAAAATGATCATTGTAGTGTTTAAAAAAATCAATGTCGCACATCAGTAGGCAGACGCTGCTGTTATGACGCTGAGCGCGATCAAACTCTTGTAACAAACCATGGTCAAATGCGCGTCTATTGGGTAAACCTGTCAAGGCATCGTGAAAAGCTTGCTGAGAGAGTATGCGGTTAGCGTTTACCAGGTCTTGCTCAGCTTCCCGAGACTTTAAAATTAGTCGATGTCGTCCCCAAGCATTAATTAATAACTGTGTGGTGTTATTAAGCAGGGCGATTTGAGATTCTGACGACTTGTGGTTGGGATCTAAAATAGAAAATCCAATACAGCCTACGGGTGCGTCATTTTCACTCTGAATAGGCGTAATACGAGAGGTTATAAATCCATTAGGTGACATGTTCTGAGCAAGTTTAAAGAGAGTATTATATTCCGGACTTTGGTTTTTATTATCACTTAATTCTATGGTGAGCGTGTTTGAAAATGCTTTCAAAAAGATATCACTTCTGGGAATATTAAATAGTTTCGGAAAGGGGTTCATTAAACTAACAGAGCGTCTCCATTCAGCCCAGAGGCTTCCTTGACTAAAATCCTCATTAAATTTTAAAATGAAGCAATGATCAAAAGATAAGAATTCTCCAATACTCTGTAACGTATTCTCCATAACCGGTACAAATTCTTCTGGGTGACAGCTTAATAAATGATTACTGCAGTCGTTGAGTAGAGCATCAAATTGAATGCGCTGATTTAATGCTCGGGTTGTACTTTCAAAGTCATGAAATATTTGGGTAAGTTGTTTTTCGTGCTTGCGCAGGTCTTGTAATACGCCTATGAAACGAGTAATAGGATTAGAATGGTCAATAGAAATGGTGATGGCAATAGGAATAAATTGCCCTTGCTTGTGTTTACCAATAAATGTGCGGTCTATCGGCATTTTTTGGTCATTGTAGTCGTATTCTGAAAGGGCTTGATTTAAGTTTCTTGAAATTTTTTTGGCCTGACCTTCGGACATAAGTATTGTAACAGAGCGTCCAATAACTTCTTTTTCTGAATAGCCTAAGAGGTGCTGAGATGCACTGTCGAATGCTTGAATCAGTCCATGCTCATCAATTATAATAATGCCATCGATATCCGATTTCTGGCTGCTGGCCAATATCTCATTTACTGCACGTTGCTTCATGATTTGCCTTTGTCTACTGTCCTATAATTATGGCTTGAAATAATACTTAAGCAAATGAAGACCGACGTTTAAGTGATTTAGTTCATGACTTAGTCGATAAATAACGATTTATTAGATTAATTTCGAATGAAAATATTAGTTTTTTTGGATTTTTTGCATAAATCAGCTAATCTCAAATAATAATCAAGGAAGGCGAAAAGTGTATGAAGTTAGATAATCGTTGGGTTATTGCAGATGGCACTCTTAATGATCTGCCCATCACCATTCATAGTCGCGAAGACTGGCAAGCAACCGCTGACAGTGGCCGTTTTCCTATTTGTATTCAAATCGCCTGGCATTCAGTCGAGCGCAATAAAAGTAATGGTCATCCATCTGTCCACGACATGCAAAAAATTGAAGTGTTTCATCATCAAATACAGTCTCAGCTTGAAGAAGGAGGCCATACTATTATTGCCATGGTCATTACCCATGATGGGCTCAATCAATGGGTAATATACAGTGATGATATCGAGCAATTTAAAACTGATTTAAGTCAGCTTACGGCTCCGTCGAATGGCTATCCAATAGAGGTCGTAGCCGATGAGGACCCTCGTTGGGAAACGTTTAAGAAGGTTCATCAGGCGATTCAATAATGCATCCACAGTCGCGATGCAGTTCGGGCGGTTGTCTTTTTGATAATAATGTCTAACAAGCATTAGACAATATGATTGTTTAATTGAACCAATTTATCAATTATGACCCTAATGACCTCATATTAAGCACTGTCGTATCCAATAATGTAAAACAGTGATTAGGAATAGCATGTCTCAGAATAACCTATGGCGATATCTCGTTATTATCATTGCTGTTTGCCTATTGGCGATGGGGTTTTTATAAGCGGCTGGAATTTCTGGTAGTAAAGGCGTCACTGCTCAAACGTTTGTTGATCTTCAAGAAGGTAAGTCAGTTTCCATGGATTTCAGGCGTGCCCATGCAAAAGGTATTTGCGTGGCGGGGGAGTTCGAATCTAATGATGCTTTAGCGCCATATTCAATAGTCAGGGTCTTTCAAGCCGGATCAACATCTTTTGTGGGCCGATGTTCAATTGCTGGCAACAACCCTATTGCTCCTGATTTAAAAGCTCCCGTGCGCAGCCTTGCGTTAGGTTTTTATGTATCTTCAGATTCAGCAAAAGAAGCCCCTAATGAAAAAGACCAGTAATGGCGGTTAGCACTCCAGAAGATTTTTATACACAGTTGGTTTCTTTATTCCCAGATCCTGAAGCGGGCATGCGTGATAGTGCAAACATTCAAGCTTTTTTTGCCGTCCATCCAGAAAGTAAAGATTTTAATGATTGGCGCGCACGCTATTCACCCACTAATAGCTTTTCCTCTGAGCAATATCACAGTATTAATGCGTTTTATCTTATTGACGAACAAGACCTTCAGCATGCGGTTTGTTGGAAGGCAGTGCCTCGAGTTCAGTCACCAGGTGAGAGTGAATCAGTTTCAACTCATTCTGATGCATTGCACATCGATATTATTAAAAAGTTGCAGTTTAAACCTGTGCTTTTTGATCTAGTAATCACGCTTACTAGTAAAACTGATAATAAAAATGATCCTGCTATTGTCTGGCCAGAACATCGTAAAACTATCAATGCTGATACGATTAATGTTGTTAGTAGTCAACCTCAGAGTGAAGGTGCGTTTGATAGCATACATTTTGATCCATTTATTTTTACCTAAAGGTATGCAGCCAACCCAAGATCCTATCTTGCACGCGCTTGCACGCGAGATCAGCAGTTTATGCAGATTCATACAGACGTCGTGCACGAGAGAAATTTTTAGATAAGTTTAGTGCAGGAGAAGAAAAATGAACGCATCAAAAATAACCGCGGTCACAAGTTACCCTGTAAGTGCAAAAGTACTCCATTGGGCGAGTGCACTGATTATTATATCAATGCTTTTTTTAGGTGCTTCTATGATTCAGACCTTAGCACCTTAGCACCTTGGCAATACGCTGCCTTGGCTCTGCATCAGTCATTCGGTGTGCTGGTGTTGGTACTGGTTGATATTCGCTTGCTTAATAAATTGCGTATAACAGTTCCAGAGCTTCCAAGTGATCTTTCTAAAATACAAGTATTTGCAGCAAAAGGAAGTCATGTTTTGTTGTATTTAGGAATGCTTTCATTGCCTATTTGGGCTGGTTAATGCAAAACGCAAATGGTGTTAATGTTAATGTGTTTGGCTATTTGATGTTGCCCCGACATTAATCACACCGAGTATTGAGTATTATGGTTTATTACGGGAGCTACACGGACTGATCGCTTGGTTATTATTTGGCCTGATTTTATTACACATCACAGGTGCTTTATCTCATGGACTTATTAGACGTGATGATGTGCTAAAATCTATGGTGTTGGGTACTTCAAGAATACAGTAGTTTCTTTATATAAAAGGAATGACTTTACTGAGTCGTGCTGCTTAAAACCCAGTGCCTTTGGATTTTAAGTTTTATCTACAATAGTGTATATGTCCAGAACAAGAGTGCTAAATGGAATTTGGTCTAACTTAAAACTAGAAACTCTATTAATTTTAGACTTATGCTAAAAAGCTATGGATATCAATGTCAGAGTGCTGCTTTATTCTTTAATGTCAGAAGTGCCTTTCTTTATTTGGCTCTAGGTTTATTTTGTAAACATCTGTATGCTGACGTTATAAACTCATTGCTCTAGCGATACCTATGCTTTCTATTTTCCGTTATTTCTTATTAGCGTGTCATTTTGTAATTAGTTCTGTTTTGGCTTTTTGCATTATTATTTTTCGTCCATTTCATCACAGTAATAGCCGAATTTTAGCTCAAATTTATTCTCAAATAGGTCGAAGAATTATTGGTGTAAAAATTAAACACTATAATGCTGAAATTCTAATCAATCACGAGCCGTGTGTAGTGGTTTCTAATCATCAAAGTAACTGGGATTTGTTTATTGTTGGTTCAATTGTTCCTAAACGTGTGGTTAGCCTAGGTAAGAAAAGTTTGAAATGGATCCCTTTTTTCGGCCAAGTGTATTGGTTAGCTGGGAATATTCTAGTAGATCGAGGAAATCGCAAAAAGGCGATGGAAGCGATGGCAACAACTAAAAAGGCGCTAACAACCAAAAATACTTCAATTTGGTTTTTTGCAGAAGGTACCCGTAATCACGGTAAAAATATGCTGCCATTTAAAAAAGGGGCTTTTGTAACAGCCGTAAACGCAGGAGTCCCCGTTATTCCTGTGTGCACGAGTAGTTACCTGAATGGTTTTAGTCTTGATCGACTAAATAATGGAACGTCACATATTAAAGTATTACAGCCTATATCGACTAAGGGTCTAACTTTAGAAGACGTAGATCAGTTAATGCTAGATACCCATCTAGCAATGATGGATGGTATTCAAGAGTTAGACGCAATAAGTGAATCATCTAATATATAGAGCCTTAATCGTCCTTGTAACGATGCTCTTTTAAATAGTACTTCACCAAGGTAAAGTCTTGTTTACGGCTTTAATCCTTGGTTTAGTTCAACTCAGATTAATAGTACCCTCCAGTAAGCATCGAATTCTCAATTACCCTAATCTCCTTTTTTATTATTAGCTATTTAGTGAATATACTGGTGTGGAAGTCAGTTAATTTTTAATTGTTAATCATCCTATTAATGGAGAAATTATCTAATGCTAGCTAACCTTATGAGAGTTGCTTTTCTTATGAGAGAGATTTAATGTCGCTAGAGTGGAAAAATCATTGTTTAATACCATTAGTACTGGTATTTCTCTCTTTGAATTCTCATTCTCAAAACAGTATTAATCCTGCAAAAGTCGTTGAGCTGTATAAAGAAGACAATGTTTCTCTATTGGGGCACTCTCAAATATTAGAGGACAAAAAGGGCCAGCTAGGTTGGCAACAGGCTATCGCGTCAGACTCTTGGGTATCTGCATCACCTGAGTTAAACCTAGGAATGACTGATAGCACATTTTGGTTTTGGGTCGATGTTAAATATGCGGAAGAGCAAACCCGATTCTTCGAAATTCGTTACCCTTTACTGGATTATGTCGATTTCTTTATATTACAAGACAACCTCCTCATAAAGCATATAGAGACGGGAGACTCTAGGCCTTTTAACTCCAGAGATATTAAAAATAAGAACTTTGTTACCTCTCACCATCAAAATACTGAGCAAATTTTAACTTTACTTATCAAGGTTAAAACACAGGGCTCGATGGTATTACCGTTGTCATCGGTCAATGTTGAACATTATGCACAAGAAGTTTCTTTAGAAAACTTAACGCACGGAATTTATTTCGGCATATCGATAGCCATGTTTTTATACAACTTAATGTTATTTGTATATTTAAAAGAGCGAAGCTATTTATATTATTGCATATTTGTTCTGGTTGTATTTATCTCTGCATTAGCATACACGGGGCAGGGTTTTTATAGACTTTGGCCAGAGTATGAAATCTTGAATCGGTATATGACACCTGTGGCTTCGGCGGGTGGGTTTCTAGCCGCAACATTTTTTTTCGGAAGTTTTTTGCAACTTAATACCAGAGGCTTATGGGGTAGAAGGGTATTATCAATTTGCATTAGTATTTCAGTTATTTGTGTCGCATCCTCTATATTTTTAAGCTATTCAAAAAGTGTACAAGTTCTGGCGTTAATACAAATGTTATTGACGGTATTGTACCTGGGATCATCCTCTTATTTATGGAAGAAGGGTGTGTTAGAAGCCAAGTACTTTACGTTTGCTTGGGCATTTTTCATTTTGGGCAATTCAATTAATGCTGGACGAGTTTTAGGCATTTTACCTTCTAATATGTTTACTATTTATGCCAATTTATATGGTAATGCAATTGAAATGCTTATGTTTTCAATGGGCTTAGCCTATCGTTTTGAGACAATGAGGGCTATTCAATTAGGACTGTCTAGAAAGTTGAGGTTTGCTCAGCAGGATGCAATTAAAAATCTAGAAAAGTATCGTGATTTATTTCAAAAGTCACCTGTTGGATTGTTTCGTTACGATAGAAGTAGCGATGAATTCTATAATAACGAAAAATCTAGCACTCTAATTAATGAACACATAAGTATTAGAGGATTCTTGCAGGATAAATTGACGTTAAGCGATTATAAAAATTTGCTTAAAAGAGATCAGATTAAAGATAAGACAATACATTATGGTTTAGAAAAATATTATAATCTTTCTTTATTAGTCATTCGTAATGAATCGGGAGACATAATAGAGATAGAAGGTTCTTTATTGGATATCAGCGAACAAAGGCAAGCACAAAATTTAAGGCTGGCAATTGAACAAGAAAGGTTAAACTCACTGACACAGCTAGTGTTCGGTATATCGCACCAATTTAATACCCCCTTAGGCGTGATGATAACCACAGAAGGATTGATAAAAGATTATTTGTTTAAAATATTAGACGATATCGAAAGTGGCAAGCTTAAAAAAGAAAAATTAAAAGAAAACTTAAATATGATTAATGAGGCCATGACATTAGCAGGAGAAAATACAAAAACATTGTCTTCTATGTTGAAGGATTTACGATATAGCATTAATACTCGTGATCACTTGAATTTAATTGAAATAAAAACAGAAAATATTTTTACCGATCTATTTGGTTATTTTAAGAATCAAATAAAAGAAGAAGATTCAGACCTATTATTAAATATTCATGTGAATATAAATGGTATTCAGGTATTACGAAGTGATTATGAGGTGCTTTCAGATGTCCTTTTACGTTTGTATGCGAATACTTACTATCATGCTTACTCAAAAGACGATCGAAAACAGTTAATTACAATTAACTTAACTGAGAACGAACGTTACATTATTATTGAATACAGTGATGATGGAAGGGGTTTGAGTGAGACTGATCAAAAAAATATATTTGTGCCATTTTATACCGGTAATAGTCGAAAAAAAGGCAATTCAGGATTAGGGATGTACATATTACATAATCAGGTAGTGCAGATATTGCAAGGCAAAGCAGATTTGAAATCGCCTGAATCAGGGTTTGCAATCAATATTTTATTGCCTAAATATTAAGATAAAAATCAGATCTGAAAGTAATGAAAAAAATAATGATGATCGCGTTGGTTAAGCCTGTTAAAATTGCAGTAAGTTCAAAATTTAAAGAAGAAAACTATGGATATTGAAAATATACGCAGAGAATATATGAAAGAGGGCTTAAAGCGCAGTGAGCTTAAAGCTGACCCAATGGAACAATTCGACCAGTGGTTAGCGATGGCGACCAAAACGCCTATGTCAGACCCTACTGCCATGAGCGTAGCAACGGTTGGTGAAAATGGGATGCCATCATTACGGACAGTGTTATTGAAGTATTACAACGAAAAAGGTTTCGTATTTTTTACCAATCTAGACAGTCGCAAAGCGCGTGAACTGAAACAGAACAATAAAATAGCTTTATTATTTCCATGGACACATTTAGAGCGCCAGGTCATTGTGACGGGAGAGGTTGAGTTTGTCTCAACCGCAGAGTCGATGAAGTACTTTTTAAGTCGCCCAAAAGATAGTCAAATAGCGGCATTAGCATCTCATCAAAGTCGCCCGATTAATTCTCGTGCAATACTAGAAGAAAAGTTTATTCAATTGAAGAATCAGTTTAAAAATGGCGATGTTAGTTTCCCTTCATTTTGGGGCGGTATCCGCATTAAACCTGTTCAAATAGAATTTTGGCAGGGTCGTGAAAATCGCTTACACGACCGATTTATGTATACCAAAGACGACTGTGGTGAATGGACAGTAGAGCGTTTAGCGCCATAACACTCACTACATTTTTTTATATAAAATAACGCTGCAATAGGGTCCAGTGATGTATCCAGTGTCTTGGAGCAATTCTGAATTAATAAGAGTGGCTGATATTTAGAGTATTAAGATGCGTTAGAGCAATTAATCGTGGTAAATAATCCTCTATTTCAGTATTTAAGGGCTTATAATGGGTAATTCATCGCTGATTGTCTTGTGATTCGTAAGAAAAGCCGAAGATTTACCTTTTCTTACGATAGTTCGTTATACTGTGTTGTCCTATAAATGAATTGTTAACTTTACAAGGAGCACCTTGTAGTGCAGAACAAAATTACACTGATAGTCGATTACATAAATGAAGTGAAAACTCGTTGCACTTTTAATGCCGCAGCTGAAGCTTTAGGCATTACTCCGCAAGCGTTTAAAAAAGAGTTGGGTGATGCTCGCCCGGAGGTTTCTTGGTTTGTTAGCCCAACGTCAGGTGAACCGATGCGTTACTCTGACGAAGAGAAGCATCCTGAGCTTTATCGCACTACGCGAATCATTACGTCAGGAAGAGTTTTAACACGAAACTTGGATCTGTAGCTCGTTAATGTTGAGTTAAAGAGATTGCCTATGCCGTCGCTTTAACTCGATATTAGTCTTTAAAAGAAATGTATCCCTCATATTCGACGACTTTTTTGTTATTGGGTCATCAATTGCATCTCACGTTGCTTCAGTCTTATTTGATTTTAATAAATCCCACTGCCGTAATCTATTCCTCTAACTATCTGTTAAAAGTTAATGAGACGCGTCACGAATGTTGTTTTTAAATACCCAATTTAATAACAGTTGCTACGCTCTGATCTTAAAAATACTCATCGGTTGTCGACTTAAGTCAATAAACACGATTAAAGCTTTAAAAGAAGTCTGCTCATTGTAAGATTAATTTGTTAATCTTGTATGAAAGTAGTGGTCATTTAGGCCAAGCAAAGGATTATCGCAATGAATTTAGATAAAGCAAAAAAGCGTATCGCTAAGCAAATTAATAAGGGCTTCAACGGCTACCCACAGGTATCTTTAGAATATTTTGGTGAGACTTCAGGTATTGCTACCGAAGTTGTTATCTCCTTTATCATGGACGAAGGTGCCGAGCCGCAAGAGCAAAAGTTCGTCAGCAAAACTGATGCTCGAGAAGATGAGGCTATTCAGTCAATCATGTTGAAAATTATTGAACGTGCTGAAGCTAATACAGTATCTGAGGTTGAGGGTACTTCTGTACTTAATTAAGGCACCTAATTTAAGGTTGCCTAGTCTCTTTTTTAATATGTGAAGCTATTCAAGGACAATATCTATGATTACTCGATTGCAGATTATGAAAGTCCATGCTTTGTTGGCGGCGTTTATTTTTCCAGTTGCTATTATGTTCATGATTACGGGTGCTTTGTACACTTGGGGTATTAAGGGCAGTTATACAAAAACTGTTTATGACATTCAGCTCACGGAAGAATTGCAGCCAGATTTAGCGATACTAACGGCATTAGCGATATTCGAATTAGATAAGTTGGAAATAAGTCATCCGTCTGGTGAAGCCAAGCTTAAAAGCATTGGCAGTAATTTCATGTTGGAGTGGACAGGTTCATCTAAGGATATCAATCTAGAAGCCATTGATAATAATTTTATGGCAAAACTGACCGTTAAGGAAACAAGTTGGTATCGAAATCTTGTTCAACTTCATAAGGCAAAGGGCGGTATTTTTTTTAAAATCTATGCAGCAATACTTGCCATTGCGTTGGGGCTGATATTGATTTCTGGTTTTATGATGGCATGGCAGTCACCTAAGTTAAAACGATTAACAATAGGTGCCTTTGTTGCTGGTATAGGGTCTTTTCTAGTAATGATCTGGCTAAGCTAGACCACTGGCGTTAAGTATATTAAGCGTAATCGTAATCACCGCCTTTTGTTAAAGCAGTTTTATAAGCAGGCAACGCTTGAAAACGCTTTACGTAAGCTAGAATGTTAGGGTATTGGTCAACCATGCCTCGGGCTGCACTGGCTTCTAGTGGGAAACTCATTTGTATATCTGCCCCCGTTAGTTGATCGCCGCAAAACCACGTATTTTTACTCAAGTGCGCTTCAATAAACTCTAAGCTGCGTTTGATGTTTGGCCCAGAGAACTGCTTTACAATTTGATCAGCAATCTTTTTGGCAATCGGTTTAACGAAAAAGGGCATGGGGCTTTCTTTCATTTTTGATAATACTAGATTCATTACCATAGGAGGCATTAAAGAACCTTCACTGAAATGCAGCCAATAGATATATTGCCAATAAGCCTCGGAGCCTTGCTCAGGTATTAAGTTTTTACCGTAAGTTTGTAAAAGATATTCAATAATTGCACCGCTCTCAGCAAGTGTCATTCCGGTTTTATCATCACTGATAACAGGGCTTTTTCCTAACGCATGAATCCCTTTTAAACTGTCCCCTGCAAGATAGGTTTTAGCATCTCTTTTATGAAATTCAATAACATATTCTAATTTCAGTTCTTCAAGCAACCATATAATGCGTTGCGAACGGGAGTTGTTTAGGTGGTGCAATGTAATCATGTTAGGGGCTCAGTGAAATTATCAACCTCCTTTATAGTTTTTATTGAGATTAAATGCAAATGGGGAGGCTTTATTGCGCTAAGGGAATCAGAACTTAATACCCTTTTAACTAAAAAATAAGCTATTTGGGGCATTGATGCTCATCCCATTTGGCTATGACTATCACTGATTTGAATAATTAATTTATGTTTTTACATGGCTGTCATATTTTGGCCTTATTTAAAAAATCTGTCAGTGGTTATTCACTCATAAAGAGGGAATCGGTGTCCTGAGACCATCCACCATTGGTTAACATGGGTAAATCAGGCCATCCTTTATGCTGTTTCTATTGTGTAAAACCCATACTGAGTGAATCACCTTAGTTCATTAGACACACTTCAACTATTTAATGAGTTTACAGAGGAGGGCACTATGGCTGTGAACGATACAGCGAAGAATTTAAGATAGCAGCTGTTAAACAAGTAACCGAAGGCGATTATTCAATCGATGATATTGCTAAACGCTTAGGTATCACAATTAAGAGCTTTTATAACTGCCTTGATCGTTACGGTGAAAACGCACAAGCCTACCAATAAAAGCAATCTAGCTCAGATGAACTGCGCAAGCTTAAAGCTGAACTTAAGCGCGTAACCGAAGAGCGTGACATCCCAAAGGTAGCTGCCGTGTTCTTTGCCGTCGAGTGGAAGTAAAAAAGAAGACGAATACTTACTAGGGTTTATCAATGTGGTAAGAATCGCATATATCGATTGATGCGAGCTTCAAACTAAGCGAGTGTATAAGAGAAAAATTAACTACGGAGGCGGAGACTATCGACTGTTGCGCCCAACCTATTAAATCGTGAAGTTAATCGTGAATTTAATGTTGAAAAGCCAAATACTGTTTGAGTGACAGATATTACTTATATTCGTACACAAGAAGACGGGCTTTTCCTTGCAGTAATCATTGATCTATTTTCACGAAAAATTATAGGCGGGTCTATGGGAGGTCGTATTAATACAGACCTAGTATTTAATGCAATTACACAATGGCCTGCTGGCGACGTAAGCCAAAAGGCGAAGTTATTGTTCATTCAGGCCAACGATGTCAGTACACCCATTATGATTGGCAGAGGATTTTGAAACAAGGCAGTGTCCAGAAAACTAGGGGCGATTAACTCACAGTTAACCTGAGGTAACTTTCTGCATTACTATAATAACAAATAAAATAAAACTAACCCCTTGCCAAAACATAATAGGGTCACGTTGCATTAAAGGCGGTCGAGTTCTTGATAAAAATACTTTATTTGGATTGCGTAAATCATAGATAAATTCAGATAATTCTGAATAACGTTTTAATGGATTAATCTGTAAAGCCTTTTGCAAAGCATCATCAATCCAGCTTGGAAGTTCAGATTCATCGTCCACTAAACGGTTATACACCAAACGGCGCTGCTCCTTGGCACTTCTGGCTTTGGAGATTTCCACACCATAAGGAAAACGTCCTGATAGCATTTGGTAAGTCATTACCGCTAACGCGTAAATATCTGATTGTGGTGAACCTTGCTGGCCTAAAAAATATTCAGGTGCCGAGTAAAGTAAAGTCCCACGCATGATCTCTTCGGTTTTTGAACCTGTTACACCTGCTATATAAGTAGAACCAAAATCAATAATTTTTACCGTATTTGACAGGTCAATCATAATGTTCTGAGGACGTATATCTTGATGAATCATCTCTTGTCGATGAAATGCTTGCAGTCCTTTAACCACTTGCTCAATAATCACTCTAACCTCTTCAAGATTTGGCTTAGGGTTATCAATTATCCACTGATGAAGCGAAATACCTTCTATATATTCAGTCACTAAGTACAGAAAATTACGTTTACGGTTGGGCTCTATTGCTTTAGCCACGTGGGGATTATTAACACGTTTAGCAATCCACTCTTCCAGCATGAAACGTTCAAGATACAGTGCGTCATTTCGTAACTCAACAGACGGAGTCTTAATTACAACTGTTTGTAAGCTGTCTAAATCTCGGGCTAAAAACACATGACTTCGACTGCTAATATAAATCTCACGGATAATTTCATAGCCGTCAAAATGCATTCTTGCGTTTAAACTGGGAGGGACTGGTAAAGTTGTTAGTTGTTGTATTTCGTCTAACTGGTAATTGGGGACATTATCTATCTGTACAATTTGAATACTTAAATTATCGTCACTGCCCTGTGTCAGCGCTTGCTTAATTATTGCACTAGCCGCCAGATCTAAAGACTCTGCCATTGCTATTTGTTGAGATATTTTCTGGCCATCAATAAATTCATAAACACCATCGGTACAGATTATAAATACATCGCCTTTTT
>JBNMPQ010000020.1:0-18779 GCA_051276935.1 Oleispira sp.
CCAAATTAATGGAGAGTTCGTAGGTTCTTACTTTGTTTTATGCTTTGATGTCAGCTAACGAATCTAATTAAAGAAGCGTTAGTGACTGTCTCCACGCAATCAAGGTAAGCACCCACACGAATTATCTAAATATATTGTTAAAGAACATTGCTCAGGCTTTCACCTTAAGCGGGCTGCGTATTCTAATGATTTAACTCATCAAGTCAACAGCTTTTTAAAACTTTCTTTTCAGCCGACTTAAGTCGCTGTAAAGACTGAGGCGCATTATATAGTGCTTCATGACTGAGTCAACCTCTTTTTTCCTTTGTTTTCAAAGCCTTACCGGCTTATCTTCGAAGGAGGATGCATTCTAAACAAACGTTTTGAATAGTCAACCTTTTATTCTCACTTGTTTTTAAGATGTCCTTTCGAACCTCTGTTATCAACAAGTGAGCGGCGCATTATAGGGACTTTATAATTGCCGTCAACCGTTTTCTCTAGCTTTCTTTTATTTCAAATAAGTGGTGCTTCTTCTTGCCTAACTTCACCAGAAAGAAGCGTCCATATAAAGCTTTATTAACCGTAAAGCTTTCGACCGTGCTCATATTGTCATCAGCACCTTTGGCTTCGCCATTAACCAATACCGCATTACGACCCAAAGCATCTTTTACTTCGCGCCCAGTCTTTACCATTCCGCACTCGGCAAACAATGTCGTTAACGGCTTTTTTGTAATGTCAGCAAGTACCAAATCACTTGAAGGCAAGCCATCGAGCTTAATTTGTTCAAGCTCTACTTCAGACAACATGGCTAGATCACCTGAAAATAACGCTTCAGTTATACGCCTAGCGGACTGCAATGCTTCATCACCGTGTACTAAGCGAGTCACTTCTTCGGCTAGAATGCCTTGTCCTGTTTTGCGCCCTTGAATTTCAGTATCGTGCTTTTCAATTTCTTCAATGCGCTCAATCGTTAAAAAGGTGAAGTAACGCATAAATTTGTACGCATCCTCATCTGCGGCATTCATCCAAAATTGATAAAAAGCATATGGAGATGTCTTGGTGGGGTCTAACCAAATAGTACCGCTTTCGGTCTTACCAAATTTAGTACCATCAGATTTAGTGACCAGAGGCAGTGTTAAGCCAAAGGTTTTCTTGCCATACATGCGTCGCGCTAAATCAACACCCCCTACTATATTACCCCATTGATCAGAGCCACCTATTTGAAGCGTACAGTTTTCACGTTCCGCCAACTCTGCAAAGTCATAAGACTGAAGCAGCATATAGGTGAACTCAGTGAATGAGATGCCAGCACCTTCACGATCAATTCGCTGCTTAACCGACTCTTTTTGTATCATGTTATTAATTGAAAAGTGCTTACCGACGTCACGAAGAAAGTCTAGTACATTCAGTTCGCCAACCCAATCCAAATTATTAACGACGGCCGCACTTTTTTCACTGGCATCAAAATCAATAAAACGACTTACTTGTGCTTTAAGTTTATCAACCCAATTAGCAACGATGTCTGGCGTATTTAATTTACGCTCTTGCGCCTTAAAACTTGGATCGCCAATTAACCCCGTAGCGCCACCCACTAATGCAACGGGCTTATGCCCAGCATCTTGAAAACGCTTCAACGCTAGTAGAGGTACAAGACTACCAATGTGCAAGCTATCTGCTGTTGGATCAAACCCACAATAAAGTGTACGGCAGCCATTTTCTAAATGCTCAATGAATTCTGCGTCTGCCGTTGTCTGGCTAATAAGGCCTCGAGCCTTTAAATCTTCGATCAATGCTGCCGTCATGACGTTCTCTTGTCAGTCTAAAGTAAGAAAATAAGCGGTCGTCACAATACCGAATCAGCTAATAAAAGCAATAGAGATGCAGTGAATGGCAACTAATTAGGGAACTTTGTTGTACACTACGCGCCATAGAAAAGATTCATTTTTAGGAACAATAATAACTATGGCAGTTCTTGGCCAGTGGCAATATTTCCCCAAAGCCCACATCGCAGCAATAAGTTTAATAATAATTATCGTTATTTTTGCTATTGGAAAAAACTCAAGCGTTCAGCAAAAGCGTGAGATACAGACGCTAGTCGTCAACAGTGCGGCACTTGATGCTGAACTTGAAGAGGTCGAATCGTGGCAGCAAACGGAACTAAAATCGGGTGATAACTTATCGCGTATCTTTACTCGTTATTCGCTTAGTGCCGCAGATGCTTTAGCGATTGCGTCTAGTGCTCCCAAAAGAGTATTAAATCTGCAACCTGGGCAGGTCATTAAATGGCAAAGCAGTGATAACAATAACGTAACAAGAATGCGTATTGAAACATCCCCTTTAATTGCACATGTATTTGAACGTTCAATTGACGGAAATTATGATTACCAGCTGGACGAAAAGGTCGCGGATAGACGTCCAAAGTTTGCTCAGGCAATCATAAACTCTTCGTTATTCTTGGATGGTGCAAAGCAAGACATTCCACAATCAACGCTGATTGAATTAGCGGGTTTATTTGGTTGGGACATCGATTTTGCTCTGGACATACGCCCAGATGATCAGTTTAGTCTTATTTATGAAGAGTTATTTTTAGACGGTGAACGCATTGGCTTTGGCAATATATTAATTGCTAACTTCGTTAATCGAGGCCGTGAGATAACAGCCATTCGTTACGAAGATGATAAAGGTAACGCTCAATACTACGACCCATCTGGCCATAGTATGCGCAAGGAGTTTCTACGAAACCCTATTGACTTTGCTAGGATCAGCTCTCGCTTTAATTTAAAACGTAAACACCCTGTGCTGAACAAATTCCGAGCCCATCGCGGTACAGATTATGCAGCAAGAACAGGCACGCCGATTAAATCAACAGGCGATGGTAAGGTCATTTTTGCTGGACGTAAAGGTGGATTCGGTAACTGCGTAATTGTTCAACACGGCAGTCGCTATCAAACGTTATATGCCCATTTAAGTAAGTTCAATCGTAAAGCCCGTAAAGGTCGAAGAGTAAAACAAGGCCAAGTGATTGGTTATGTCGGCAGTACTGGGCTGGCAACTGGACCTCACTTGCACTTTGAATTTAGAGTCGATGGCGTTCATAGAGATTCTTTACGCGTTAAGTTACCCAAGTCTCGCTCTATCAGTAAAGATCAAAAGAAATACTTTAAAGCAGAAGCAGAACGCATGATGGAGTGGCTCAGGAGCCAGCAAAGTAATCGCCTAGCAAGCGACACTACTTTAGAGTTAGCCAGCAGAGAAAGTAAGCAATAGATTAGATCATTAACAATAAGGAGCGGCCGTGCTTTACATAGGTCTGATGTCTGGCACGAGCTTAGATGGTATCGATGCTGCTTTAGTAAAAATGGATTCGAATGGCTACCCTACTCTACTAGGAAGCCACTATCAGGGTTATGATAAAACGCTGCAAACAAGCCTCTTTGATCTTAGTCAAGCCGCTGATGTTAAGCTAGAGGAGCTGGCTGCACTCGACCAAAGGCTAGGGCAGCTCTATGCAATATGCTGTTTAGCACTGTTAGAAAAGTATCATTATCAAGCAAGCGACATTCAAGCAATTGGCTGCCACGGCCAAACCATCCGTCATAAACCAAGACCCAATGCTTTTAGTATTCAAATTGGTGACGCCAACGTAGTCGCTGAACTGACTGGCATAACGACAGTCGCCGATTTTCGCCGAAGAGATATAGCGGCTGGCGGTGAAGGAGCGCCTCTCGTTCCCGCCTTCCACCAGCATGCCTTCTTTGATTCTCATAACCCACGTCAGATTTTGAATCTTGGGGGAATCGCTAATGTTACGGTGCTTTCTCAAGACCCAGAAAAAACGTTTGGCTTTGATCTTGGCCCTGCTAATGCGCTATCCAATGAATGGGTCGAAAAACACTGGCAACTGAGCTTTGATGAAGGTGGCAAACTTGCACGCTCTGGCACAATTCAATCGGAGCTGGTAGAAAAATGGCTAACGATAGAATATTTCAACCAACATCCCCCTAAAAGTACCGGTCGGGAACTCTTTAATCTGGCCAAGTTCGAACAACAAACGCCTGAAATAAAGGGTATCAAAAAAGAAGATGTATTAGCTAGCTTGATTGAATTAACCGCTATTTCGATCAGTCGGGGGATTGAACAGTGGGGCTATAAAGAGGGAGCGTTATTTCTTTGTGGAGGAGGTGCTCGAAATATTTACCTGGTTGAGCGAATTCAACATTATCTACTCAATATCCAAATAAGCCTCACCGATGACTTGGGTATTCCTGCCGATATGGTAGAAGCTTGTGCATTTGCTTGGTTAGCGTACCGGACAATGAATAATTTAGAAGGCAATCTAACCAATGCGACGGGAGCGAAAGGCCCAAGAGTTCTAGGCGCAATTCATCCTGCTTAATGACACCTTTAATACCCAATTAGAAGTAAGCGTAACCTGCTTTTTTTAAACGTTCCCGCTCACCAACGCCAAAAGGAACGGCTTCGACAAAGGGAGGCAATTCACTTGCCATTACCCCATTCGCTCCCATCCAACGTTTGCAGACCTTAACATCAATAATGTTGAACGCATCTAATCTAGCCGCTAAATCAACGAGCGCCTTATTACTGCGATAGTTACTGCGAACAAACGCTTTTATTTCTTCACCGTGTAAGACGACTGAAATAGGTTCTTCGGTATTATATTGGCTTTCGCCATTCGCGATTGTCTCGGCTTGGTCTAATAACTGCTTTAACTCAGAGAGCGTATGCAACGCTACATTGGCTTGTAGCTTTTGAAATTCTGTTGCGGCCTCTTTCACGACTGAATCTGTCGCTGAAATAGAAGCAATCGACTGCGTTTGGACCGCAGGCTGAATGACAACATTTTGTGCTGACGCTGCATTCACGAACAACCCGTTCAACATCAACACACATATAAAACTCAATTTATCTAACATAGGAGGCCCCTAAACCGGACTCAAGTACTGAGCTATATAGCGAAAGAAGATCCACAACCACAAGTTGAACTAGCACCTGGGTTATTAACCATAAAGCGAGAACCTTCAAGACCTTCTTGGTAGTCGACATTGGAGCCTACCAAATACTGGTAGCTCAATGAATCGACCAAAACGCGAGCTCCGTCTTTAAGAATAACACTGTCATCTTCATTACGTTCGTCATCAAACGTAAAACCGTACTGAAAACCAGAGCAGCCGCCACCCGTCACAAAGACACGCAAACATAGCTCATCATCAGCTTCTTCAACCAATAATGTTCTTATTTTTTCTTCCGCCGCCGGGGTTAGCCCAATGGGTTCTGCTGATACAACTGCGTTCATTTTTTATCTCACAAAGTCTGACTTTCACCATTATCGAATTAACCAACCATTTTAGTCAACTTTATCGCCAGTTTGGTCGCCTTTTTTTTCTACAAGTTGAGTTTCTAGCATCGACTTATTGACTTTTTTCAACTGATCTTTGCCTTGATGAATCAATTTACCGTTTACTTCTGCGCCTAGCACCATCTCCATCATGTGATAATACACATCACCTTGAATCCGAGCTTTTTTAGCCAGTTCAATATATTCACTGGCATAAATATCGCCTACGACAGAACCATTAACGACAACATTAGGTACATTAATCTGACCTTCTACACGACCACTATCCGAGATACGGACAACAGCGCCACTTCCTGCTTCGGCAATTAGATTGCCTTTAACCGTTCCTTCTACTTGCAGGCCTCCTTTAAATTTTACATCACCGACTATCTCAGTTTTGGGTGAAATTAAAGTATCGTAATGACTGGCGGCTGTCTTATCTTTACTACTAAACATTATGAGTCCTTTTGTAACCATTCAATGGTTTCTTCTACGCGCTGGGCTTTACTACCAGTTGATTGTAAAACTACCTGCACTTGTTCAATGTTAAAGTTGGCGGGTACAGAAATTTCACCCCCAACTTCTTGGAAATAACGGAAACTAAATTTCAGACCTAACTCATTAACGTCTTTGTCTACATCACGTAACGGAATAATTTTGCGTTTGCCGTCTTCTAAACCGACAAAATTGACGGCCGCTAAACCCTTAATGTAACTAGTATTGTCAGCAACTTGAGTCATCATAATGCTATAGCGAAAGGTATTTGGCTGATCAAAAGGCTGGATATCTATTTTACTGATACGCAGTCCTTTATCTTGTCCGCTAGGCGCCATAATGCCTTTGTAGAATGACACTTCTTCTTCTAATGTAGCAATTTGAACCTTGAGTTCTTTGACTGTCTGTCGAATACCCTCTGATGCCTGACGATCAACCTCACCGCCTTTTTCCAAAACACCCACTCGTTGGCGAAAGCCCCGAATTTCTTGATCCGCTGCAATGATTTGTTCTTGTAACTGGTCACGTTCTTTACTGAGAGCATGCACTTGCTCTAAGCTGGCGTATTGGCCGCCAAAAAAGCATCCCGCAGCCACGAAAACGGTAAAAAGCAAAAAGTACACGCCGCGTAAAAAACGATGCCATGGATCGTAACGTATCAAACTTAAACGATCTTGCTTACTGCCTTTTACTACGGCCATTCAAAAATCCTTTGCTCTTTATTTATTTTAGCCTGCCACTAAGGAAGTAAGCCTACAATTTGTAGACCCATTTGCTCTGGCAAATCAAATACGATGTTCATATTCTGTACTGCTTGTCCCGATGCACCCTTCACGAGATTATCAATCACCGAAAGAATAACGATCAAACCCGTATCCTTGTGCTGATGAATGGCAATTCGACACATATTGCTACCTTTTACCGAACGCGTTTCTGGATGACTGCCTGCAGGCATCACATCAACAAACGGCTCATCGGCATAACGCTGTTCAAATAAGGTCTGTAATCCATCGATACCTAAGGCATCAACTTCAGTACGTTTACTCGGTGCATAAACCGTTGAGTGAATACCCCGAATCATTGGCGTTAAGTGAGGAACAAAAGTCAAACTCACATCACGCCCTGCCGCCCGGGTTAAGCCTTGACGAATTTCAGGTAAATGACGATGCCCAGATACAGCATAGGCCATCATAGACTCACCTGCTTCACAGAATAGAGCACCCATTTTTGCCTGACGACCTGCACCACTGACACCCGACTTACAGTCGGCAATAATACCCGTGGTTTCGATCAGCCCTTGCTCTAATAAAGGCAACAACGCTAATTGGACCGATGTAGGGTAACAACCAGGGACTGCAATTAAGCGAGCTTTCTTTATCTGCTCACGATTAACCTCAGGTAAACCGTACACGGCTTCAGGCAATAATGACTTAGCACCATGAGGCTGGTTGTACCAATGCTCCCACTCATCCGCATCTTGCAGTCGGAAATCAGCACTTAAGTCGATTACCTTAATACCTTGATCCAATACTTGTTGTGCCAATCCATGAGCCACACCATGAGGGGTCGCGAAAAAGACCACATCGCAGGGTGCTAGATTCTCGGCACTCGGCTCCGAAAAACATAAATCCACATGACCGCGCAAATTAGGAAACATCTGCGCAACAGGAATACCTTTTTCACTACGGGAAGTAATTACCGTCAATTCAACTTTTGGATGCTGACTTAACAGTCTTAATAATTCAACACCGGTATAACCCGTGCCACCAACAATGCCTACTTTAATCACTTGTGTGCCTCTAATCTAAGATACAGGACATATAAAGATGCTTATAATAAGCCTTATAAAAAGAATTGTTAGTTTAGTCGGGCAAAAAATTCGTATAATTTGCGGCAGTAGACAAAACTTCACTTAATACAAGAATAATGAGTCGGCATGAAAGCATTCACATGAAGGTAAAAGAAAGCCAAATATCTCTCGCCTTACTTGCGACCTTCGTTGGTTTGTTTAGCGCAGGCGTCATTACTTTATTCCGCTTAGCTTACGAAGTTCCGCTGGAGCACTGGTTACCAAATGGCAGTCATGAAGGCTTTGAATCATTATCGGTTCATGCACGAATCATTTTGCTGCTGAGCTCTACCCTTTTATTGATATTAATTTTTAGTCGTTTAAAACCTCAGCAACGAAAAATTGGTGTTGGCCACGTACTGCAACGCATTGAACAACATCAAGGCTATTTGCCTAAGACCAATCTTATCGCACAGTTTTTTGGCGCTATTATTGCTCTCATCGGTGGCCACAGTGTCGGTCGTGAAGGCCCTGCTGTTCATATTGGTGCGGGCACCGCCAGTCAATTTGGCCAACTGTTAAAAACACCTCATCATCGATTAAGAATCCTTGCGGCTTGCGGTGTCGCCAGTGCAATATCGGCGTCTTTTAATACCCCCATGGCAGGCGTGATTTTCGCAATGGAAGTTGTGCTACTTGAGTACAGCATAAAAGGTTTTATCCCCATTATTCTTGCCTCTGTCACCGGGGCAATTGTTAGCCGGGCAGTCTTCGGGAACGAGACCGCGTTTATCGTTCCCTCTCTGGAGATGGGCTCGCTATTAGAGATTCCGTATATTTTATTATTAGCCTTAGTCTGCGGTGTACTAGGGAGCCTATTTATAGCAACGGTAAAATTCATGCAGCGCTGGAATACCCGCCCTCTTTGGCAAACTTGGGGGCTACTAGGGATTTTAGTATCAATCACCAGTATTTATTTACCCGAAGTCATGGGCATTGGTTACGACAGTGTTAATGCTTGGCTAAAAGGGGACGTGGTATTTGGCTTAGCCTTAACATTATTGTTTGCCAAGCTGTTTTTATCTGGTTGGGCGGCAGCTACCGGTTTTCCAGGAGGATTAATTGGCCCAAGTTTATTCATGGGCGCCGCTATCGGGGTTATTATGGGACAGCTGTCTTCTTACTTTATGCCTGACTACCCGATTAATATTGGTTTTTACGCCATGCTAGGAATGGGCGCGATGATGGCGTCGGTATTACGTGCACCTTTAGCAGCATTAATGGCGTTACTAGAACTCACCGCAAATCCGAATATTATTTTACCCGGCATGATGGCAATTGTAATTGCGAGTTTAACAGTCAGCGAGATCTTTCACCTTCCCTCTATTTTTAGAATTCAGACAAATCTCGCGGTTAATCATAATCCTGTTCGTCAATTATTGCGTAATACTTGGGTAGGCCAAGTAATGACGCAGAACTTCAATACCAGCTCACGCTTAATTAATCTCGATGCTGCTCAACTCATACTTAGCCACCAGCCAGCATGGATTTATATTGAGAGTGAACAGCAGTTATTGTCTTCAGCCGATTTAGCACGATTTATTGAAAGCCATGTGGAAGCAATTAAAAATGAAAAATTTGATGCTTCAGATCCAGATCATCTTGAAATTGACTGTTTATTACTTCCTGGAGATCGAAAAATGGTAAAATCGATTTCTCTAATGGCTAATTTACAAAATGCTTTAGACGTAATGCAGCAGCATCACATTGAATGGCTAGTGGTTCATCGTGATGAACAGTTTAACCAAGTCGTTGGCATTATTAGCCGTGAGATGGTCGAGCAATATTATCACTATCAACCCCAAGCGATATAGTTTTAGAATTCACGAGTCACATAGCGTAAGAGAGAAGTACATGCTTTGGTTAAAAGCCTTTCACATTATTGCCGTTGTTACCTGGTTTGCAGCATTGTTTTATTTACCGAGGTTATTTGTTTATCACGCAATGGCTGAAGATCAGATCAGTAAAGATCGCTTTAAAATTATGGAGCGCAAACTGTATCGCGGCATAATGACACCCTCCATGATTATTGTGCTTGGATTAGGCGTTTGGATGATTACGTTAAACGCTGGATATTATTTAAGCCAAGGCTGGATGCATGCAAAACTAGCCTTAGTCGTCTTCTTAGTCGGTTATCATTTTATGTGTGGTTCTCTGCTGAAAAAATTTACTCAAGACATAAACGATAAAGGCCATGTGTTTTATCGCTGGTTTAATGAAGTACCGGTTTTATTTTTAATCGCCATCATTATATTGGTCGTCGTTCGACCTTTTTAAACACTCCCAAATTCTAACGAACACGAGTTTCATCTATGACTTATTCAATCGACAAATCACAAGACCTTTTTGAACGCGCTCAAAAGTTCATTCCAGGTGGCGTTAATTCGCCAGTGCGTGCTTTTAAAGGTGTGGGTGGCACCCCTATATTTTTTGAACGTGGTGAAGGCTCATATTTGTTTGATGCCGATAATAATCGCTACATTGATTACATTGGTTCTTGGGGCCCAATGATTATGGGCCACGCTCGCGGTGATGTTATTGAAGCGGTAAAAGCACGCTTGGATCAAGGCTTAAGCTTTGGTGCACCGACTGAAATAGAAATAGACATGGCAGAAACTGTCTGTGGCATCATGCCAGGTATGGATATGGTTCGTATGGTGAACTCTGGTACAGAAGCCACCATGAGTGCCATTCGTTTAGCCCGTGGTTTTACTGGTCGCGACAAACTTGTGAAATTTGAAGGGTGTTACCACGGCCATGCTGATGCGCTATTGGTAAAAGCGGGCTCCGGTGCTTTGACGCTGGGAGTTCCCTCTTCTCCGGGTGTTCCAGCAGGTGCCGCAAACGATACCATTACCCTAGACTATAACGACATTGAAGATGTGAAAGCCTGCTTCGCTGAGCAAGGTAATCAAATTGCCTGCATCATCGTTGAAGCCGTTGCGGGTAACATGAACTGCATTCCTCCTAGCAAAGAGTTTTTGCAAAGCCTGCGTGACGTCTGTGATCAATATGGTGCCGTACTCATTTTTGATGAAGTAATGACAGGATTCCGTGTTTCACTCACGGGTGCTCAAGGTTATTACGATGTGCAGCCAGATCTAACGACATTAGGTAAAGTAATCGGTGGAGGCTTACCGGTAGGCGCCTTTGGCGGCAAGCGCGAAATAATGGAATACTTGGCGCCAAATGGTCCCGTTTACCAAGCAGGTACGTTATCTGGAAACCCTCTGGCAATGGCCGCAGGTTTAGCAATGATGAAATCTGTTCAGCAAGAAGGCCTCTACGAACAACTGACAGCTCGTGTTGAACAGTTATGCACAGGCATAAAAGCCGCAGCAAGCAATCATGGCATCCCATTAACAACCAATAATGCAGGCTCTATGTTCGGTTTCTTTTTTACTGAAGTAGACAAAGTCAGCAACTTCGCTCAAGTATGTGCATGTGATCAAGAAGCCTTTAAAACCTTCTTTCATGGGATGCTAGAACATGGCGTTTATTTAGCACCGTCTTCATTTGAAGCCGGCTTTATGTCAGCGGCTCATAGCGTGGAAGATATCAACGATACCATTGCAGCAGCCGATGCGGTGTTTGCTCAAATGGCGTCAGCAAATTTGGCGACTCAATAACATGTTGTTCACACTAACCCTTATTGGGCAGCTACTTATGCTGCTCGTCTCGGCCTGGATGCTGAAGTCATGGCCACCTAAAGATGAAACTCCGGGCTGGTTTTCGGCCGCATTTTGCAGTGGTTTATTGATTTTCTCTTTCGCGGCGTCCAGCTTGCTGACTCACGTGATCGACCTCACACCCATGTATTGGTTTCAGCAGCTAGCCTTCTATGCTGCATTCCCATTACTGAGTTTTGTCTTGCTCGCCTTGGTCTTTAACATTAATTGGCCAAAGGAAGCTTGGGGAAGAATATTACTGGGGGTCTGTGGAATCTACTGGGTCTGTCAGCAGACTCAAGTTTTGCACTATCTATTAGCCGCTAGCGCCTTGATCAGTAGTTTTGCAATCGCTAAATTGTTACTGAGCAAAACAGCTGGGATTTGTGTAAAACAAGCTAACTTGGCACTCTCGGTTGCAGCCTTTGCTAGCTTGGTTATTGTATTGCACAGTTTAGCAGCCAACCCTGTCGCCGCTGAATTAGCCGCTAAGTGGCCATTAGAGTTAGCCTTAGGATTATTACTTGCCGCTATTAATAGAGGATTGTTTCTTAAACAGAGAAGCTCAACGTAATAGAGCAAATCTGCCGGTTTGAGCTAACCTGATATAATAACCCATCACAGTCTTTACTAAGATTGATGCTAATTATTATCTTAGGAGCTCTTCATGAGTCATGCACGCATAGCATTTTATCAACAAGCAAATAGATTTTTTACCTTTGTTGTGTGGAGCCTATTCGTTTTCTCCCTCATGTTGGCAAGCTGGTATGATACGTGGGCAGAAGCATTACTCATTGGTTTACCTGCGGCCTTAATCCCCACCCTTTTAGCAAATACTCAAGCGACCAGTGCGTCAACCCGCATCGCTTTTGGCATCTCTTTAATGATCTTTGCCGCGCTGCACATTCAACAAGCCCATGGCATGCTAGAAATACATTTTGGCATATTTGTCGGACTGGCCATGCTGCTTTATTTTCGCGATTGGCGGCCAGTGCTGGCCGCGGCCGCAACAATTGCCGTTCATCATGTATTGTTCAGCTACCTCCAGCAGTCGAATAGCAGCATCTACGTCTTTGAAAGTATCAATAACTTCAATATCGTATTGATCCATGCCGCGTATGTGGTGGTTGAAGCAGGACTCATTATCTACCTTTGTTTAAAAGCGGAAGTAGAATTTAAACAAACCGAAGAACTCAGCGAAATTGGTAGCCATATAAGCAAAGAAGGTGAAATCGATTTGCGCTACAGAGTGACAAATGCAAAAGGCGAATTCAGCCAAGGTTTCAATAGTTTTTTTAGTGAATTGGATGGTCTTGTCAGTAAGGTCGGTGGGATAGCTGTACAGTTAAACGCTACTGGTGGTTCTTTTAGTAAAAGTACACAGGCAATGGCCGATGGCTCTCAACGACAGCAACAAGAAACGGATATGATTGCCACCGCAACCAACGAAATGACGGCGGCAATGCAAGAGGTTAATCAATACGCAACCGATGCCGCAAATGCTACAGGCGAAGCAGATGTAGCGGCTAAGGATAGTGAAGAAAGAATCGATCGAGCACAAACCACGATTAAAGACCTTGCTCAACATATCGACCGCGCCTACAGCGTCATTAAGAACCTAGACGAAGAAAGTAATAATATTGGCTCGGTACTTACCGTGATAAGAGGAATTGCCGAGCAAACAAACTTACTCGCATTAAATGCCGCGATTGAAGCGGCACGCGCAGGCGAACAAGGTCGAGGCTTTGCCGTCGTAGCCGATGAAGTACGTACCCTCGCCTCGCGCACCCAGCAAAGCACAGAAGAAATACAAACCATGATCGAAAAGCTGCAAAAAGGTAGCCAAGACGCAGTAAGTGCCATGGATACAAGTAAGCAGAGCGCTGAATCCAGTGTGCAACAAACCGAAGAAACAAAAGAAAGACTGCTAGCAATGAAAGAAGCTGTTGGCACCATTCATTCAATGAACCAACAAATAGCCCAAGCCGTTTCTGAACAACATCAGGTGGTGGGTGAAATAAATAACAACATCACCAGCATTCGTGATGTTAGCCAAGAAACGAATGAGCGCGCTGAAGATGCATCGCGCGATGGTGAAAAACTCATCGCGATGTCATCAGATCTTCGAGGGATTTTGACCCACTTCACCACGACAAACTAAGCTCATTTCAGTATCCGCTTGTAGCATCCACTTTATTTTTCAGCGTTTTAATACGACGCTGCAAAATATCATAACTGGCACTTGAACGGCGTAAAAATAATTGTGCGCGTTGTAATAATTGCAATGATTGCTGCAGCTCTCCGAGCTGATAATTCAACCACGCTTGGCGATAAAAAATTGCCGAATTACGGGGCTGTATTTGGCGAGCGCGATCAAGGTAAGATAACGCTTGCTGATTATTGCCTTGCTGACGAGCGTCTTCTGCTTGCGTTAATAATACCTGCACCGCCGGATGATGCTCCCCTTCATCCAGTCGTAAAATATCGTCTTGTTGCACATACTCTTTTTGCCAGTCACCTTTTTGAACAGAGGCATCGCTCTCACGACTGTCGACTTCATAACTTTGCTGATTTCGTGGATTGTTCGTTGCACCATTAGGCAAACTACTGCACCCACTTAAAAAGCTAACAAAAAGAACTAAAACAACCAATCGAACCACGAGCCACCCCCTTTATTTTCTTTTTCTTCAGCGTCTAGTTTAGGACCTGAAAAGACCTTATTGTCACAGGATATCTCACGTCCCGCGAGAGACCCAGATTTAAATGGCATCTTTCTAACCCCACCACAGTTTTGTGCAACGGGTTGACCATAGGCATTTACCCAAGCCCAATCCAGATCGACTAACGGTGTTAATGGCTCTAATCCAGCTGCCTCAAAAATATGCTGCCAGATCGGTAAAGCGCCACTTGCCCCCGTAAAAGGCATGGGTTCATTGTCATCACGCCCCACCCAGACGACACCCAGATGACGATCATCAAATCCCGCAAACCACGCATCCCGCTGATCGTCACTGGTGCCTGTTTTGGCTGCAATTTTAGTCGTATTAAACGTTTGAGCTAAGCGCTTTCCTGTTCCCTGAACCACAACCTGCTGTAACCCGTAACGTAATATTTCAATAAGTTCGGGAGAAAAAACTTGTCGCCCTTCTAAGGCATAAGACGTTAACACCTTATTTTTTCTAGTTGTTAATGCCTCAATCACTCTTGGTTTCATCGCAAAGCCACCCGATGCGTAGGTCTGAAACATTTGAGTGGCCTCTAGCGGTGACATCGACAAAGAACCTAATAATATTGACGGATACGGGGGAATAAATTTCTCTACCCCTAAACGTTCAAACGTAGACACTACCTGGCCAATACCAACCTTCATTCCCAAACGTGCCGTCGCTTGATTTAATGATTGTGCCATAGCATCAACCATAAATATTTTGCCATGATCTTGTTTGTCGTAATTTTTAGGCTGCCATAAACTGCCATCTTGGCCAGCAACGCTCACCGCCTTATCATCCACAATACTCGACCAGTCATATCGACCCGATGCTAATGCCGTTAAGTAAACCGCTGGTTTTGCCAATGAACCAATCGAGCGCTGAGCATCTAAAGCTCGATTGAAACCAAAATACTGCACCCGACGAGAGCCTACAATGGCACGCACTTCTGCCCCATCAACACTGGTCACAACCGCGGCTGCCTCCAGGGTCGGCTTGCTAAATCCTGCCCGCTTTTCTAATTTTGCAACGTGCTGCTGTACTGACTTTTCGGTGGCATGCTGCAACCAAGGATCGAGCGTGGTGAAGATCCTTAAACCCGTATTTTGTAAATCTTCCAGTCGGTAATCTGTTTGTAATTGACGCTTAACCAACTGAATAAAAGCAGGATACTCGCGCTGCCCTGCACGTCCAGACTGAGCGACAAGAACAGGTTTACCCTGTGCATTAATGCGCTCGGCGGCAGAGATAATGTTGAGTTCGCCCATCACATTCAATACCAGATCACGCCTAGAGCGAGCATTTTCAGCCCTACGAAATGGATTGTAATAAGAAGGCCCTTTTATCATGCCGACTAATAGTGCAATCTCAGATAGATCGAGTTGCTGAACATTTTTAGCAAAATAAAAGCGACTGGCTAAGGCAATACCGTGAATCGAACGACGACCCGCCTGCCCTAGATACACTTCGTTAAGATAGGCCTGTAAAATCTCTTCCTTGCTGTAATGCAGCTCTAACAACAAAGCCATAAACGCTTCTTTTACTTTGCGCTGCAGTGATCGTTCGTTTGTGAGGAAAAAGTTCTTCACCAATTGCTGAGTCAAGGTTGAGCCACCTTGTACGGTTCTTCCTGCGGCAATATTGGCTTTCATTGCACGTAAAATGCCTCGAATTGAAATACCAAAATGATCAAAGTAAGCGCGATCTTCTACTGCAATCAAGGCAGCGACTAATGCAGAAGGTACATCCTGCAGAGTAATTAATTCACGATCTTCATTATGGGCAGGGAAAATACCACCAATATATTGTGGCTCGATTCGTACTAAACCTTCCGATTGACCTGCAATAGAGAGCTTATCAATACGACCCAAAGCAAATGACACTCGAATTTTTACCGCACTTTCTGTGCGGTCGGCAAACGAAAAGCCACGGCGATAAATGATCCAGTCACCGCCGTCACGCCCATAGGTTCCTGGCGTAATAACATGGCTGACCGCCTTGTAGTCATTCCATTGTAATTCAGCTTTCAGCTGCTCAGCGGATAATAAAAGACCTGGATACAGCGATAGAGGACGAGCGTATACTTTTGCCGGTAGCGTCCATTTATTGCCATCAAACTGTGAACGTACCTGAGCATCCAAATACACCAGCCAAACCCCTAATGCCAATATCACCAAAATGGATAGGCGCCAAAGCCAAGACCAGACCAGTTGCTTCCAGTTACGTGAACTTTTCTTAGGCTGAACGATTTTGGGCGGCTTCTTTTTAGAAGAAGCCATCGCTTTTTTCGTAGCGGATTTTTTAGTACTAGATTTATTCGCCCTAGTTGGCTTTTTAGCAGTCGTCATATTGCGCGTATGCTAACACAGAGTGACTTAGTCATATGCTCGAGTTCTGTTAAACTGCTGATAAGAAATAATCAACATTCCAACTTGAAGAGACATGACACATGGCTAAATATCACATTTACGGCATCGGCAACGCATTGGTTGATAAAGAGTTTGAAGTTGAAGACAGCTTTTTTTCTGATCTCAACATTGAAAAAGGCATAATGACCTTAATCGAAGAAGATCAGCTGGCTGAACGCTTGGCCGTATTGAAAGATCGGTTTGGTCTTAAAAAGCGCGCGTGCGGTGGCAGTGCAGCCAACACCATTATTGGTGCGAGTTACTTTGGCGCAAAAACGTTTTACAGCTGCAATGTCGCTAATGATGAAGCAGGCGATTTCTATATGAGTGATATGGAAGCAGCAGGTGTTGATACTAATTTAGGCGAGGACCGTGATGAAGGCGTAACGGGTAAATGTTTAGTCATGGTAACCCCTGACGCTGAACGCACTATGAATACCTATTTAGGTATTACGGCTAACTTAGAGCAAAAGCATATTGATGAAGCCGCATTAGCTGATTCTGACTATGTCTATATAGAAGGTTACTTAGTGACTTCGGATCTTTCCCGTGCAGCGGCAATTGCAGTCCGTAAGCTTGCGGAAAAAAATAACATTAAAACAGCCATGACCTTCTCTGATCCTGCCATGGTTCAGTTCTTTAAAGACGGTTTAACAGAAATGATCGGCGGTGGCGTTGATTTATTATTCTGTAATGAAGAAGAAGCGATGTTATTTGCCGGTGCCGATACTCTAGAAGACGCCATTAGCTTTATGAAAACTCAAGCAAAAGCGTTTGCCATTACACTTGGCAGCAAGGGTGCTATTGCTTTTGATGGTAAGACGATACACGTAATTGCCGCTAATGAAACCACCGCGATTGATTCAAACGGTGCAGGAGATTTATTTGCAGGTGCCTTTATGTATGCCATTACGCAAGGTCATGATTTTGCCGCTGCAGGACGTTTAGCCAGTGCCGCTTCCTCTAAAGTTGTTAGCCAGTTTGGTCCACGCTTAGAGGCAGAGCAGCATGAACCGTTGAAAGCAGTGCTGTAACTTTGGCACGCGATATACGCTAGAAAATCAAAGATGATATACAAAAAATGCCGCCTTCGAATTTGCCTTTATTCTTAAGATAAAATGCAGGTTACTGAGTGCGGCATTATTAATTGATCGATCCAAAGAATTAAGACATTACTCGCCTGAAAACGCACGTCCCTTTTGGCTAAACTCGCGGATCGAATGATAGATAATCAAACCATGCTTGTTAACTCGGCACTGAGCAAAGCCTTCTTGATCACTGTCTTGTAAGTGTAAAAATATATCAAAATAATCCTTAGTCTCACGACTAGACCTTGAATCGATATAAATATACGCCTCATCGTGCAATGTATATTTAATGAAACCACGACAATGCTCCATGGCATCACCAATATCACCGGCCTTACCCTGCAATTCATAAGGCTCTCTATACAAACCACAACTTGCTAATACACAGCAAATAATGAGAATGAGAAATGAATGTCTAGATTGCATATGCCTATATCCTTATAGATGATGTAAATACATATAGTGCTCAAGAATTAGAACCTTTCGCTTAGTCGATAAAGACCTAACTCAGTACCTTGTCACACTATCATGCTTTTACATCAAAAGGTCTTGGCGGATAGGATGAAATTCATTAGCCGCTTCGATCAAAGAACCTGCGGTTAATTTCGGGACACCGTAAGCTTCCGTAGTGATGCTATATGCGTGATGAACTTTTTTCAATAACAAATCAAAGTCACCATCCCCAGATAATAGAATAATGGTATCGACATCACCAGAAGCTGCTGCTTCCATAACATCGATTGCAATGCCTACGTCCCAGTCACCTTTCGCACTGCCATCACTGCGCTGAATATACGGTTTAAGCTTCACCTCAAAACCAATGTGTTTGAGTGCATCTTGAAATTTTATTTGCTGATCATCGCCTTTATGTATCGCATAAGCGGTTGCCGAGACGATGTCGCCTTGCTGTGCAATTTTCTGCCACAGTTTACGGTAATTAAACGAACGTCCGTAAACATCACGCGTAGTGTAATAAATATTTTGTACGTCAACAAAGATGGCAATTTTTTTCATAATAAAACAGATAACAATACATAAAGAATGGATAAGTCAGAGTATCTTATTTATTTACCTTTATGGGATATATATCGGCAACTTAGAACTGATATTTGGCGCCCACATTCACTGACCTTGATTTACCCGGACGGAAGCCATAAGGCTTAACCCCTGCCGCGTATTGTTCACCTAAAACGTTATCAATGGCCGAATACAGCTGAAAGTTCATCAA
>JBNMPQ010000021.1:0-17961 GCA_051276935.1 Oleispira sp.
GACCGTTTCTCTTAAAGCTGCTTTTGCCGATGAAGGATCTACTACTGATGGTACTGCAATTGCGAGGAATAGACTGACTTGGGAAAATAACCGTGAACTGCAATCTAACGGTGAAGTTAGAGGAACTCAAATGATATTTGATAATTACAGTACTAATGATGGCACCGGTACAGCAGATAGCAATGAGTACGGTTTACAAGCGAATTTGAATATCGATGTCTATGAGACCAAAGTTCTGAAAAAAATAACGGGTACAGATGCTAATGGTGTTGTGGGTAATTTAGGTGAAGAATTGATTTTCGATGGCACAGATCGCGATACTTATACTTATGTTGCTTCTCCAAATGCGTCTCAGAAGACACTTCGTCCGTTGGGCTTTGCTGTACAAGGTAATGTTTCTTTCAAGGAATTAAATATCGATGCTGTGCAACTAAAACATCCTAATATAGCTGTACCGCAAACATTATTTTATGGTGTCGTTATGCAAAACTTAAACCTGACCACCAATTTAACTGCAACACCCATTCAGTAAGCTCCTTAAAAACTGATTCGTTAATTTATTTAAGTTATCGAATTCGTATTTTTTTGATTGATAATTAAACAAACGTTTCCTAAAGTATTGTCCTATATCGTTATGTTCATCAGATATGAGTGCTAGAGACGAAATAAGTCGTTATGCTAGTATTTCGATAGTACCGATTAGGAATAATAATAATAATGAAAACATTCTCATCACTACTGCTTACATTCTCTATCTGCTTTTCCTGTGGATTGACCTCAAATGATGCAGTTGCAAGAAACCTTTCAGACTATGAATTACGTGCACGAGCAATGGACCAAGGTCGTACTCTGCAATCGCGTATTCGAGCGTTAAAAAAACTCTATTCATATATGCTTATAGAGGGTGAAATCCCCTCTAGAACTACTTGTGTTTGGGATGTATTAGGCAAACAAGGCCCTATTTATACAGCTGCAGTTGATCAATCATTACGCATGAAGCACTACGGCATTACAATGGATGTTGAGGCTTATACTGATGAACAGGATGTAGTTGATAAACTAAAGTCGGGTGAGTGTGATACCTCGGTAATGAGTGGTGCCCAAGCTAAGCAATTTAATGACTTTACGGGCTCAATTGAAGCTTTAGGAGGCGTCCCCAGTCGTAAGCACATGAAGTATTTATTACAAGTACTGGCTAGTACTCATGCGCATACAAAAATGCAGCAAGGCAATTATCACATTGTCGGAGTTATTCCGATTGGTGAAAACTACTTGTTTACGCATAGCGGCAAAAAGCCAACGCTCAAGCGTATCTTTACGGGTAAAGCCTCAGTAGTGGGTAATGACGTCTCTCAGAAAGCTTTATTTAATGCTTTTGGTATGAAAATTATTCAAGAAAAAAATACCGCCGCCGCTGCAGGGTCTTACAATTCGTCCGATGCTGATGTTGTTATGTCTCCACTGGTTGGATATAACATGTTCAATCTCGGTGCGGGCTTAAAATATGGTTCCATCGTAGACTATCCCATGTCACAAATGACCTTACAGGTAGTTTCTCGCATAGACACTATTCCTCCCGAAGTTGGTCAGTTTCTACGCGAAGACATGTTTGTGAAATTGAATATGATGTATCGCGAAGTTGAGAAAAATAGTCGTGAAGTTCCGCGCGATAAAATGTTTCAATTCTCACCTCGTGAAGAGAATATCTTGGATACTAAAATCGCATCCATTCGTGATGAAGTAACTATGAATGGAGGATATAACAAAGGCATGATGAAACTACAAAAGAAGATTCGCTGTAAAATTGATAAAACATTGCAAGAGTGTAAAAAGTAGACGGTTTCATACATTAAAACGCTATAAATGCGTTATATGTCGTAAGTAAACTGGCATTCAGCAAATAAATAATAGGTATACATGTTATTAATTTCAATTATGACGTGAATCTAACTATTATAGGCATAGTAGCAAAAAGGTTTGGTGCATTGAGACACGCTACTAGATTGGCACCCGCCCCCACTCACATTATTGAAGGATTGACACATGTCAGCTATTCAAAACGATATTAAATCTGTTGCTGCTGCTCAAGAAGCTGCTAGCTTCTCTTGGGACATCACCCCAGAATCTGCTGCTCGCATGCGTGCACAGAACAAATTCAAAACTGGCCTAGATGTCGCTCAGTACACTGCAGATATCATGCGTGCTGACATGGCTGCTTTTGATGCAGACAAAACTAAGTACACTCAGTCTTTGGGTTGCTGGCACGGTTTTGTTGGTCAGCAAAAACTGATCGCAATTAAAAAGCATTTCGGAACGACTGAACGTAAATACCTATACCTTTCTGGTTGGATGGTTGCTGCTCTACGTTCTGAGTTTGGTCCTCTTCCTGATCAATCTATGCACGAAAAAACGTCTGTAGCTTCTTTGGTTAAAGAACTTTACACATTCCTACGTCAAGCTGACGCACGTGAACTAGGCGGTCTTTTCCGCGATCTAGACGCTGCTCGTGAAGCTGGTGATGCTGCTAAAGAAAAAGAAGTTCAAGCGGCTATCGATGGTCACGAAACTCATATCGTACCTATCATTGCTGATATCGATGCTGGTTTTGGTAACGCTGAAGCGACTTACCTAATGGCTAAGCAAATGATCGAAGCAGGTGCTTGTTGCCTACAGATCGAAAACCAAGTTGCTGATGAAAAGCAATGTGGTCACCAGGACGGTAAAGTAACTGTTCCTCACGCTGACTTCCATTCTAAAATCCGCGCTTTGCGTTATGCTTTCCTAGAACTTGGTATCGACAACGGTTTAATCGTTGCTCGTACTGACTCTGAAGGTGCTGGTCTTACTAAAGAAATCGCAGTAGTTAAAGAAGCTGGCGATCAAGGCGATATTTACAACTCTTTCATTGATGCTGAAGAAGTTAACGTAGCTGACATGGCTGAAGGCGATGTTGTCTTTAACCGCGGTGGCAAGCTAGTACGTCCTAAGCGTTTACCTTCTGGTCTTTTCCAATTCCGTGCTGGTACTGGTGAAGAGCGTTGCGTATTTGATTCTGTTGAAGCAATCAAAGCCGGTGCTGACCTTATCTGGATCGAAACTGCGACTCCGTCTGTTAAAGACATCGCTGACATGATGAACGAAGTTCGTAAAGAAATTCCAGATGCTAAGCTTGTTTATAACAACAGCCCATCTTTCAACTGGACTCTTAACTTCCGTCAGCAAACGTTTGACGCAATGGTTGAAGCTGGAACTGACGTTTCTGCATACGATCGTGCTGATCTAATGAACGCTAAGTATGACGATTCTGAATTGTCTGCTGCTGCTGATGCTCGTATCCAGTCTTTCCAGTCTGATACTGCTCGCGAAGCGAACATCTTCCACCACTTGATCACTCTTCCAACTTACCACACGACTGCATTGTCTGTTGATAACTTGGCTAAAGAGTACTTCGGTGCTGAAGGCATGTTAGGTTATGTTGCTGGCGTTCAGCGTAAAGAGATCCGTCAAGGCATCGCTTGCGTTAAGCACCAGAACATGTCTGGTTCAGACATGGGCGACGACCACAAAGAATACTTTGCTGGCGAAAACGCTTTGAAAGCAGGCGGCGCGAACAACACTTCTAACCAGTTCTAATTTGAATTTGTTAACTCTTTAGCAATAAAGAGCGTGTTAAAAAAAAGGCGACCTTCGGGTCGCCTTTTTTGTGTCTTAAAGAATATCGTTAAGTAATGTGCTTTAGATTTTTACAGGGTTATTGATGACTACTGAGTCTGACCAAACTGGAGTGTTGGTGAAAATTCAAACGTCAATCCTATTTCTTTGGGTATCTTAGGGTAAGGACTCGCCGCGAGCGCTGCTCTTCTTGCCCAGTTATCAATTTCTGCATTACCACTCGATTCTATAATGTTAACGCTTGTCGCAATTGATCCATATTCCAGCTTGATTTTTAAACGGACGTTACCTTGAAATGCGGCTTTGGCTTCCAGCCGTTGCCCTAAGTATTGTTTTAATACACGACGATAAAAAGTATAGGTCGGGTCATCGGTGCCCTCTAACGCTTGTATTT
The DNA here is from genome assembly GCA_051276935.1 of Oleispira sp. Lineage (GTDB taxonomy): Bacteria > Pseudomonadota > Gammaproteobacteria > Pseudomonadales > Oceanobacteraceae > Oleispira. The sequence goes on from JBNMPQ010000021.1 coordinate 4,067, forward strand.
GAGCACGGCTATCGCTGTTTACTTGGCTACTTTGTTGAGCAGTTGGTTGTGACGTAGCGACTTCTTTTTTTTCAATTAACTCTTTTAGTTCTTTTTCTTGTTTCGTCTTTGTTGGAGTATCTTTGGTGGGAACATGTAATGTTTTTAGGTCGCGGGTACTTTTACTGCTAACAACAGGCTTGTTCTGGTTTTGTTTCTCAGTTTTTTCGTGTGCTTTGCTTACTTCTTGCTTAACTGATGGGTTTTTTTTTGTCTGGGAGGGGTCACTCGCAGCAGATATTTTCTTATTATGTTGTTGAGCTACCTGACCCGTTTGTTCTTGCTGGATTAACTCACGATCTTGCTTATGTAAGCGAGCGTGAATAATAGAGTGCTGCGAAAGAAGTGGTTCTTCAGTTTTTCTCGGTATTAATAATAAGCTGTGCACCGCTATCGAAAGCAAAAGCGCTAAGGCTATCTTTAGAGTTGATGAATGCACGTTTATTAATCGATCCCTTTTATGGGTGTTTTAATCATAATAGTCGAGTCTAGAATACTAGGCACCCTCTTTTTCGGCAAATACCTATGTAAGCAATAGGTTTAATAGAAGGTGCAGGGTATTATTATCGGCTTAAATTAGACAGCCTAACGTGATGAGCATTAGGATACACCCACTCATTAATGGAGATTTTAAAATGAGCGTATTGGTCGGTAAAAAAGCCCCAGATTTCACAGTTCCTGCAGTACTTGGTAACGGTTCGATCGTTGATGAATTTTCTTTATCAGAAGCCATCAATGGTAAATATGGAATTGTATTTTTCTATCCATTAGATTTTACTTTCGTATGTCCTTCTGAATTGATCGCATTAGATCACCGTATGGATACATTTACTAAGTTAGGCGTTGAAGTAATTGGCGTTTCTATTGATTCTCACTTTACTCACAATGCTTGGAGAAATACTCCAATCAATCAAGGTGGTATTGGTGCTGTTAGATACACTTTGGCTGCTGATATCAATCACGCTATTGTTAAAGCATACGATGTAGAAACAGAAGGTGGTGTTGCATTACGCGGCGCATTCATCATTGATAAAGAAGGCGTCGTTCGCTCACAGATTATCAATGATCTTCCGCTAGGTCGTAATATAGACGAACTCGTTCGTTTAGTTGAAGCTCTTCAGTTTCACGAAGAGCACGGTGAAGTGTGTCCTGCTGGTTGGAATAAAGGCGATAAGGGTATGGATGCCTCTCCAGAAGGTGTTGCTAAGTACCTAGCTAACGAATCTGACAAGCTTTAATGGTTTATTAGATTAAAAAAGGCCCTGCCTAACAGGGCTTTCCTCCTGTTGTTCATGTCAACTTGATGGCGCATTAAAAGATCTTATCTAAACTTAATTATTAACAGTTTAAAAGGATATTAACATGCTCATTATTCGCGTTAGTTCACTCCCATTTCCTGAAAGTCTTGATATGAAACGGGTTTTAAAAGCTCTTAGTAGTGGTGTCTCCCGAGACGTTAGAGTTGAAGAAAATCAACTGTCTTTGTACTGGCAGTACATTCAGGAAAACCATTACATTGCCAAAGGCAAGCTAGCCAATACGCAATCAAGCAACACTCACCCCATTTTAGTCGAATTGATTGTTCCGGAAGTTTTGAGTAAAGACTTAACTGAAAAAATAATGCACTCCTTAGCTCATAGGTTAGGGAAGGAATTGAATTTTCCCGTAAGTAATATTTTTATCTATGAGCATAAGTTGATGTCTAACCAAGTATTCGAAAACGGAATGCAGGCAAACTGGGCTTAAGACAGTGACTATCGAGTTAAGCAAACGGCATGAAAACCAGACTCTGTCATAATGTAAGCAGCAACCTCACTGCGGCGGCCGCCATCACAATAAACCACATAATGAAAATCGTGATTCATTGTCTTTAGTTTTTCACGGATACGATTGAGTGGAACATTTTCACTATTCTTTAACGGATCATGGCGGAATTCTTGTGGTCGACGAACATCAATTAAAACCGTTCCTGAATCACCTTCATCCATTTGAATATGGAGCTCTTCCATTGAAATAGATTTAATAATGGGTTTTTTTAATAATTCATCAAAATCAATTTTATCCAATACCATCAGCGATCCATTACTGGCCATTGTCACTGTTGCATTACGAGCACTTTCAGCAATGAGCGCATCTTCACCGAAGCAATCTCCTGTTTGTATTGCTGCTAATACTTTTTCTTTATGTCCATCACCTTGTGTGACAATGGCTCGCCCGTTTTTAATGACGTAAAACTCTTCACCTTGAGTGTTTTCTTGAACAATAACTTCGCCAATCTTTACTTCGCGTTCTTTAAAGCGTGCCAACAGTTTTTGAATATTAGCCGGTGGAATGCGCGTAAAGAGAGGAGAATTTAAAAGTGCATCCATCCAATCAAGTGCGTCAGAATCCTCAATGTCTGGATCTTGGTCTGCTAAGTCTTCCGAAAGCTGTGACCAAGTAGTGACAAGGTCAAGGTAATCCCGATTAATACTGTAAAATTGGCATTGAGATGTCGTGATTGCTGACGTGCGATGAATATGAGAGCTGTTGTCTAACGCTAGGTAGTTATCTTCGCTATTAGCATTGATTTTCGTGATATTAAAATTTTCATCTGCAAGATCAATATCACCACTAATTAAGAAATGACATTCGCTATCTTTATTGCCTCGTTTAAAAAGAATTTTACCTTTTTCTAAGGCATGCTCACGAAACTGGTTAGTTAAATCTTCAATACAGGCAGTCGTTAAATAATCAAAAGGGATAAATCCCTTTAACTGCTTAGAATCGATACTGCTCGACGTCGTCATACTTGGCTTCTTCAAAATTATGATGCAAAGGTAATTATTAGTTTAACTATAGCTAAACTTGCAGTTCGGGTAAATTCTTAAACAAATTCAATGCTTCTGGGTTCATTAATGCGTCGGTATTATTAACGATTTCGTTGTGTACAATTTTACGCACGGCTAGTTCAACGATCTTGCCAGAAATTGTACGAGGTATATCGATTACTTGTATTATTTTCGCAGGTACATGCCGAGGTGTCGTATTCGCTCTAATGGTGGAGCAAATAAGTTGAATAAGAGAATCGTCGAGTATTTTGTGGGGTGCGAGTACGACAAATAGCACGACTCTCACATCAGATTGCCATTGTTGACCAATGGCAATCGATTCTATTATTGGGTCTAGTTTTTCAACTTGGCGATAAATTTCAGCGGTACCAATCCTGACTCCCCCTGGATTAAGAACGGCGTCTGAGCGGCCGTGAATAATTAGACCTTTATTGGCAGTAATTTCGCCATAATCACCTTGGGCCCATACATTATTAAAATGATCAAAGTATGCCGAGCGGAATTTTTGCTTAGTATCATCACGCCAAAAACCAATAGGGCAAGAAGGGAAGGGTTGTGTGCATACCAGTTCGCCTTTTTGTTGTAATAGCGGCTCGGCTTGATCATCGAAAATATTGACGGCCATTCCTAACCCTGGGCATTGGAGTTCGCCCCGATACACTGGCAATATGGGATTGCCTAGGGCAAAGCAAGAAATAATATCAGTACCACCAGAGATCGAAGATAGGCAAATATCCGCTTTAATATCTCTATACACATAATCAAAGCTTTCATGGGATAGCGGCGAACCCGTCGATAACAGCGTTTTTAATTCTGTTAGTGGGTAATCTTGCTTCGGTCTAATGTGCGCTTTTTCCAGTGCCGCGAGATACTTTGCGCTGGTGCCAAAAATGCTGACACTATGGCGATCACTCATTTGCCATAAACAATGCCCCGAAGGATAAAAAGGGGAACCGTCGTATAATACGACAGTAGCGCCTGTGCTTAGGCTGGAAATCAGCCAATTCCACATCATCCAGCCACACGTAGAGTAATAGAAAATAGTATCTTCGGCTTTTAAATCCGTGTGTAGGCGCAATTCTTTTGCATGTTGTAACAATGTTCCGCCAATACTGTGAACGATGCACTTAGGGGCGCCTGTGGTGCCTGAGCTGTACATGATATAAAGCGGATCTGAAAAAGGGACGGTAACAAACTCAATCTGCTCAGAGGTATTATCTAATACGTGATTCCATAAACTAACGGCTGGTTTAAGGGTCTCAAGCTCACAGATATCAAATGCATCACGCTGACCCAATTGCAGGTGAGGAACAAGGATAACGTGCTCTAAGCTAGGCAGTTGTTTAGCAATTGCAGCCATTTTCGTTAAAGAACTGAAGCGTTTACCCCCATAAAAATAGCCATCGGTGGTGAACAATACAGTAGGTTCTATTTGTCCGAAGCGGTCAATGACGCCTTGTAAGCCAAAGTCTGGTGAGCAAGAAGACCAAACCGCGCCCAGACTTGTGGTGGCTAGCATGGCGATGACTGTTTCTTGAATATTGGGCATAAAGGCCGCAATTCGATCGCCTTTTTTAATCCCCATTTTTTTAAGCGACGCGACCAGTTTTGCAACTTGAGAGTAGAGTGTCTTATAGTCAATGCTTCGGTCTTCACCGTTATTCAGTTCAGGTTCACCGCAAGAGATAATAGCCGTTTTTCTATCACGGCGTTGTAGCAGATTTTCAGCAAAATTTAATGACAGGCTTGGAAACCACTGCGCTTCGCTGAAATGATCTTGTGTCTTTAAAATTTCTGCTTTAGATAAGCCTTTTGGCAACGCGGGGGTGATACCTGAGTACTGCCACATCAATGACCAGAATACTTCAGGTTGTTCAATCGACCATTGATGCAATTCACCGTAATTCGTTATATTACCCTTTAACGCAGCGCCACCATTTTTTGTACTGTTGCGGTTCGCAGCCGCTTGTCGCATAAAATCGAGCATGTTGCTGTTTGCAATGCGTTCGTCAGAAGGCATCCACAAAGGTGTTGTAGATTGAGGTGTTTTAGCGGATGTATCCGGAGATGAAGTTGAGCTGGCTAAAGTCATAGTATTTATCATTACCTTTACGTTAACGTAAAGGTAGCACTATCAAGGTTCAACTATCAACTATCAAGTAGAAGGCAGACTACTTAGCAGGCAAATTGATATGTTCTAGCAAATCTCGTGGGTGAGTCTTTGGGCTAAAAGGAATACGGCCCAAGCAAGGGGCTTGAATGTGTTGTTCAAGGTAAGAAAAGTTTGCGTCTTGCTCACTCATTTCAGCATCAATATGGTTAGCAACCCAGCCGACAAAATTGAGGTGAGTCGTGAGAATTAATTGCTGAGTGAGCAGTGCGTGATTAATGCACCCTAACTTCATGCCGACCACGAGAATAACGTCGTGGCTGAGCTGTTGAGCAAATTCCGCTAACGTATTTTGGTTATTAATAGGCACCAACCAACCCCCGGCTCCCTCGATTAAGTGAAAGTCTGCTGGTTGATCTAGGCCTGGCTGACACGCCTTTAGTAGATCGGTTAATACCAGTGGGGTCTGGTTTATCACGGCGGCAATGTGAGGCGCTATGGCTTGTGGAAAAGCAATCGGGTTATGAATTGCATAGGGTTGTTTAAGACTACTGGCTTGTTGTAATAATAAGGCGTCATCATTGTGCCATTCACCGTCTAAGTTTTGTGATGTTGACCAATGACATCCTGCAGCAACGGGCTTTAAACCAAAAGATGAGAGCCCAAGCGATTGAGCTTTGTATAACAAGATCGTGGCGACAAATGTTTTACCCGCATCAGTATCAGTGCCCGTAATGAATAGTTTATGCATAGGATACAGACTCAATAATTAAAAGTGATGATTAACGTTTTCGCGCGATAACCCAAATAAGATCATAGGTGAGGGGTAAGCGTGTCGACGGTGATGTTCGATCAGAATCACAGACATTACGATACGCTTCATCTAGCTGTTTTAGGCGTTTGCGCCCGCCTAGGCCGGGTCGGCGTCCAGAATTTACATTGGTAGCACCAATGGCTTTCAATTCTTTTAATAAACAGGATAAGCTTTCATGTTGTTGTACGACTTCTTGCTGGTGAATGCTTTCAATATCAAAGAAAATTTCGCATTGCTCAGTCACCTGTTGTTTTGAACGGAAGTGATTAACATGAACAAAAGGATCAACTTGCTGCCAGGCAGATTTCAATTCATGCATCGTACGTGGACCCAGCGTTGCAAAAGCAAATAAACCACCCGGTTTAAGCACTCGCTGTGCTTCAGCAAACAAATCGTCTATTTTTTCGCTCCACTGCACCATTAAATTTGAATAGATTCCGTCAAAGCTTTCTTCAGCAAAAGGTAGGTTTTCAGCGTCGGCAGTCACTGCATGAAAAGGCAGTTGTGATAATTTTTCGTTGCTCACAAGGCACATACCATGAGCGAGGTCTGCCCCTGTAATAAATTGAACCCCTTGCTGTAGCAAGGTTGGGACGCTGAAGCCAGTTCCACAACCCAGGTCTAACCAATGTCCTGATATATTTTTTTGCTTATCGCTATCGCGTTGCTGAATCTGTTTCGCAAGCTCTGATGCAGAAAAATGCTGAATACGTGCGGCTTTATCATAAGAACGAGCCGCACGATTGAATTGACTCGCGACCTGTTTTTTTGCCCTTTGCTCGCTGACAGAACTGATGATAGCTTGGCAATCGACTAAGGGGCTATCAATCGCAGAATTTATAAGATCTAAATCAGTATTTAAAATATCAATCACCGGTTTGTTCAGGGTTAAGCTTTAAATAAATGGCGAATAAATAATGTTGAATCACCTTTGGGGATTGAATAAACAATGCATGGCAAGCCCCCGATATTAACTCTGAATGACCCTGGCCATAGCTATGAGGTGGCGCCACTAGGGCATCATGTTCAGCAAATAAATGCAGGCATAAACAATCTGCTTTTGGCATCGCTGTAAAATCGTACTGATCTAACCAGCGCAATTGTTTTCCCATCGCAGAGGAGTGCTCAAGTTGCTGGTGGGCTAAAAATCGAATAATGCCTTTCGGTGTGACGGTACCTTGAGCGCACAGCGCTAAGAAACGCATCTGCGTCTTTTTGGGGTTATCGTCAAAGCTTGAAACAAAGTTATTAAATCGAGCTCGCGGCATGCCATAAGGCCATTGCTGCGCACGGCAAAATTTAGGGGCAGTTGCCAGAGTTACTAACGCAGCCGGTGCTGGCTGACAATGGGCAATAGCTTCGGCCAGAGCGCCCCCTAATGACCAGCCTACTAAGATGGCATCTTTGGGCAGTGTTTTGCACACTTCCGCAACGGCTTTATTGAAATATTCGTCATCAGACCAGCGATACCAATAATGTTGCCCTGGTAAATTTCTGGCAAGCTCGGTAAAAATTTCAGCTTTAAAACCCCAGCCAGAAAACCATACCCAGACTTGCGGACTATGACATTCAGAAGCAAATGCGAACTCAAGCGCCATAATTAGATCCCACCTTTATTTAGCGCCAATAGGGTGACCAAAACGGCCAATAACTGATCAATATCTTTTTCAGTATGGCTGGCGGTTAACGTTATGCGTAATCGAGCACTGCCTTTTGCTACAGTCGGAGGGCGAATAGCAGTGACTAAAATCCCGTTTTGTTTTAGTTGCTGGCTTATTGTGACCGCTTTGGCATCGTCACCTATTAATAACGGCTGAATGGCGGTATTAGACGGCATTATATCGATGGCTAAATGTTTGGCTTGCTGGCGGAAGTAGGTAATGTTTGCCGATAGTACCTTTTGCCGTTCGCCCGTCATCACAATGTCTAAATTGTCTTTCATCGCACCGGCTAATGCTGCAGGCAGCGCCGTGGTATAAATATAGGGGCGGGCGAATTGAATTAAATATTCAATTAAGTCTTCGGAGCCCGCCACAAATGCACCATAGCCGCCTAAGCCTTTCCCCAGTGTTCCCATGTAAATCGGGACGTGTTTGGCCAATAATCCTTGATGAGCAATACTGCCGGTATATTTGCCATTACCCAACACACCAAAACCATGAGCGTCATCGACCATTAATAGCGCATCATACTGTTGGCATACATCAACGAGCTTCGCGAGGTTTGCTTGATCACCATCCATACTAAACACTGCGTCAGTCGCGACGAGCGAAAGATAGGAAGAGGGTTTTTCTTGTTCGAGAAAATGGGCTAAGTGATCACTATCATTATGACGATAACGCCGCATTTTACCGCTGCTGATAAGGCCGCCATCAATTAACGATGCATGATTCAGTTTATCTTGGTACAGGTGATCTTGGCGATTTAGCAGAGTTTGTAAAACGGCTAAATTGGCCATGTAGCCGTTCGCAAATAATAAGGCACGTGGATAACCAACCGATTCGGCTAACGCTTGCTCTAATTGTTGGTGGGCGTCGCTATGGCCACATACTAAGTGTGAAGCACCGCTGCCCATTCCCCATGCTTTAGCCGCTGTTATTAACGATTCTGATTGTTGAGCCAGGCCTAAATAATCATTGCTGGAAAAGTTTAATAGCGTTTGGCCGTTGACCACAATACGCGAACCTTGTGGGCTGGACACACTTATACGGTGTCGCCAAAGATTATCTTCTTTACGTTGTTGAATCGCTTTTTGAATACGTTGTTGCCAAGACATGCTATTGAATTAACCCCAAACTCGACTTAATGATGAGAGGGCATCATAATGCAGGAAAGAAATCAGTCAACCTAGTTTGGCTTGCATGGTTTACTAATGGTGAATTACAGATGAATAGCAGTTCCAAAAATACCCTAGCAGAGAATCAGACACATAAACTTGAGCTTGATTTCAATTTTCAAACCTCAACCTCAGACGCCCTCGCGTATGACCAGCAGCACCTTTGGCATCCTTACTCTTCGTTTGCCAATAAAGAACAAGCAGTATGGCCGGTTAAATCAGCACACGGTGTTTATTTAATATTTGCCGATGGCACTGAACTCATTGATGGCATGTCGTCTTGGTGGTGCACAGTTCATGGCTATAGCCACCCTAGAATGGTACAAGCTATTAGTGATCAAGCAGCGAAAATGTCTCATGTCATGTTCGGTGGCCTAACCCATGAACCCGCGATCAACCTTGCGCATAAGCTCGTGCAGTTAACACCAGAAGGACTGAATAAGGTTTTTTTATCTGACTCAGGTTCGGTGGCGGTAGAAGTCGCGATTAAAATGGCGATTCAATATCAACAAGCTCGACATAAATCAGAAAAGACCAAGTTGATCGCGCTTAAAAAGGGTTACCACGGAGATACGTTAGGCGCGATGTCATTATGTGACCCCACAACAGGGATGCATCATTTATTCAGTAATTTACTGGCACAGCAGTTTTTTATCCAAGAACCGCAAATAGCGTTTGATCAGCCTTGGTGTGATGACGATATAAAGCCTTTACGTGCATGTTTGGAAGAAAATCATCAGCAGATAGCGGCCTTAATACTCGAGCCCATCGTGCAAGGTGCCGGGGGCATGCGATTTTATCATCCAGAATATTTAACCCATGCGCGTAAGCTTTGTGATGAATATGACGTATTGTTAATTGCGGATGAAATCGCCACGGGTTTTGGCCGCAGTGGTAAATTATTTGCCTGCGAGCACAGTGGCATTAGCCCCGATATCCTATGCGTTGGTAAAGCACTGACCGCGGGTTATATGACGCTAGCAGCAACGTTAACCACCGATCACATAGCAGAAACCATCAGCGGGGGTGAAGCGGGCTGCTTTATGCACGGGCCGACCTTTATGGCGAACCCTTTAGCCTGCGCTGCGGCAAATGAAAGCTTAGCGTTGTTAATCAATAATGATTGGCAAGCTCAAGTGCAGCGTTTAGAAAAAGGGTTAAAAGCAGGATTAGGCCCTGCAAAAGCATTAGCAGCCGTTGCGGATGTCAGAGTCTTAGGCGCTATTGGGGTCATTGAAATGAAAGAGGCCGTCGATATGAAAAAAATTCAGCCTGCGTGTATTGCACAAGGCATTTGGTTACGTCCGTTTGGTAAGTTGGTTTACATCATGCCCGCTTACGTGATGACCGATCGCGAGTTGGAAAAATTGACTGCTGGCATGCTCAATGTATTAAAGTCAGGACTGTTTTAAGACAATAATTACTTTTGAACAAATCATGGTCAAAACAAGTACTATACTAATAATGTTACAGTTGATTTGCCTGTGCTGTATCCATTCTTTATTAGGTGACTGATGGTAAAGGATGCGAGTGATGCAGTTGTCCCGCTGTATGCTCGGGTTTGACTCTCGGATTTACGATGCTTATTTCTGGATCGTAAATACGGGAGCTTTTTTCTTCTTGTACTTTTTCCCCATTCATTATTACACTGAGTTTCACTTTTAGATGAATCCCATGTTTTGTTATGGCAATTATTTGGCAAGAAACACGTAACGGCACTGATTATCAAGTGCGCAGTGCTGGCAAAACAATACGTTTATATACGGGGAATGTTTTACATAGCCAATACAACCCAACAAAAAAATTGACGGGCAGTGTGTGGGATTTATTATTTCTTCCGGTATTATGTTTTTCGCAAACTCAACCCCTTAGAGTGTTAGTACTGGGTGTGGGAGGCGGTGCTATTATGCACATGATGAATGATTTTTTTAAGTGTGAAAGAATCATAGGGTTAGAATTAAACCCAACGCATATCGAAATTGCTGAACAGTTTTTTGCACTTAATAATCCTATTTTTGAATTAATAGAAACAGATGCCATTGAGTGGATTAAACACTACCGCGGTAAAAAATTTGATGTAATTATTGATGATCTTTTTTTTGAAGAAAAAGGAGAACCCATTAAGGTTGCTGCGCCTAATGCCACTTGGTTTTATCACTTATACAGCCAGCTAAAGCCAAAAGGTATGGTGGTTATGAATTTTGTCGGTCGCCACAGCGCAATGAGTGCTTCACCCTTACACGATGACAATGTGCAAAAGTTATTACCTTACGGATTGCACCTCACTACGCCATTTTATGATAATCATGTATTGGCTTTTTCTAGCCAGCCCTTAAACAGCCGCTTAATAAGAAAAACGATTAATCAGCATAAAAAACTGAACCCTTTAAAACACAGTTTACGTTTTTCATGCCGAAATTTTAGCCGCTAGCCCTCTTATCTAGATTCTTATTTATCTCGAAAGATTCTTATTTACCTAGATAGGTTTTTAATGAAATAGCCTGTATATACGGCAATTATAATGGAACTGATCGCATCAATAGCCGGGAACGACCACCAAATACCACTCACCCCATATAACGCAGATAAGCTCCAGAGTATCGGTAATAACAAAATATAGTTATGCAACGTATTTAGAAATATTGCAGATCCCGCAAAGCCTAATGCTTGGAATAACGCTGGGCAAATCATACCAATACCGACCGTTATAAAGCCAATAAACACGATACCCGCAATATCGACGGCGGCTTGTATAAGCACTAGATCTTGGCTAAATAATTGAAACAAATGATGTGAGCCAAAAACCATAATCAGCGACCATATCAGTGCATACGTTGTGCTCAATAAAAGTGCTACTTTTAAAACCTGAATAACTCGATCGTAGCGCTGAGCACCGTAGTTAAAACCGGCGAAGGTTTGAAAGGCGATCATCATTCCAAGAACGGGTAAGAAAATAAGCATAAAGGTTCGATTTACAATGCCATGGGCACTGATTAATAGCTCAGCTTGATCCCCCGCCACGGCGACTAACATAATATTAACGATTAATAACATCATGGCGAATCCCATATAGGATAGAAAGACGGGCATTCCAAGCATGACCGTTTCTTTGTAAATAGTGGGCATAAAACGAAAACTATTAAGCTTAAACGAGATTCTGTGACGCCCTGTCTTAAATAGATATACAGCATAGAAAAATGCGGCCGTAATTGACAGGGCAGTAGCCCATGCTGCTCCGGGAACACCCCAGCCAAATACAAAAAGGAACAGAGCATCTAATACGATATTTAATAGGGCCATAGAAGCCATTAGTTTGAAAACCTGAATGTTCAGACCCTGAGCACGTAATACTTCACTTAAAGTGCCGTGGCAAAAACTAATCATACCAATGGCCGCGATCGGGGTTAAATAATCAACGGCATAATGCATCAACACCTCAGGTAGCTGTAATGCTTTAAAAATTTCAAAACGAAACGTCACAATTATAATGGATAAAACTAAGCCGATTATTGCGGCTAAAGCTAGAGACGTACTAAAAATTATACTGGCCTCATCATCTCGGTTAGCCCCTAAGTAGCGAGAAATAATAGAAGCCATACCACTACCGAGCATTGCGCTGATACTGATCATAATCATTTGAATAGGAAAAGCGGCTGAAACGCCACCAATAGCATTCGTGCCCACTGCTCGGCTAATAAAAATAGCATCGACAAAATTAAAAAGGCCATTAATCATTAAACCAAAAATAATAGGCAATGCCATTTTAAAAAAGAATGGAGCGATTGGCGCGGTTAATATAGGAGGTATTAATTCTTTTTGTGACACGGAGAGTATGACCTTAAATAACAAAGACTGTATCAGGTTTGTTCTTTAATCCGAATAAATACATGCTCTTTTATTGAGCTTTGGTATAGTTTGGCTGCAGAGACAGAGCTAATATCAAAGGTTAATCGCAAAAGCTAATATGAAAAGATGAAGATAAAAATGAAAAAAGGGCCGGTATCTGAATTCTATGATTTATCCGAACGTATTTTAAATACGGGTGACTGTTATTGGGGGAACTTAGGCTATTGGCAGCAGGGGAGTGATTATTCTACCGCATGCACTCACCTCGCTCGACGTCTAGCGCAAGCCGTTGATCTAGATCAAAACAGCTGGGTATTCGATGCGGGTTTTGGTTGTGGCGATCAGTTATTGTTATGGATGCATGAATATGATGTTGAATTCTTGTGTGGGATTAACTATTCAGTCAGTCAAACTAAACTAGCCCAGCAGCGCTTACAACAAGCGGGTTTTAAAGCCGCAGCCAACAACATTCATCAAGCCAATATCACTGAATTAGGTCATTATTTAAATCGTCATTTAGATCATAACTTAGAGTCTAATACAAAGAATATTAATAAAATAGTAGCGCTAGATTGTGCCTATCACTTTCCCTCTAGGAAACAGTTTATAGAGGATAGTTATCGAATTTTAAAGGCCTCTGAAAGTGATGGTGACCGTAAAAAAATAGGACTCACTGATATTGTTTTAGCGAACACGGCGTCGGGTAAGGCATTGCCTTGGCGAAAAAGAGTACTCCTCAATACGATGTTGCGACTGTCTCAGATTCCTCAGGGAAATATAATTACCCTGCAAGAATATGAACAACAGTTACAGCAATCAGGGTTTGAGCATGTGTCTAGTCAAGATATTAGCGAACAGGTATTTCTGCCTTTTGGTCATTGGCTGGTATCGCAGGAAGATAGAATCAAAAAATCAACGGGCAAACGCTCGATATGGCTAAAATATAAGGTAACGTCAGCTTTTCTTGCTTGGGCTTATAATAATCAAATTTTGCGCTACGTCATTATCAGTGCGACCGTAAAATAGCACTGACTACTTATAGTCGAAAAACTTTCTTTGATGCTCTCCCGCACTCAACGCATTGACCTTATTGGGGTGTTTGTACTCTCTCCATCCTGAAACATGCTTACCGATATTCATGTGTGGAAACTGCACATCTTTATCGTGACTGATATTTAAAAAACTGAGCAGCTGATCCAAACTTTTTGTATCACTAAGATTAATCACTAATAAATCTTTGCGATCAGCAAAGTAACTTAATACTTGGTTTTTGTGTGAGTGGTAGCAAGCAATTAAGTGTTCTTTATTAAAAGCACGTTCATTCAACATAAATTGTTTAGACGCGTTATCTTTAATGTATAAGCTAAAAGCCTCATTAAAACTGCGTTTCAGTACTGGATTAAAGATTCCAACTTTAGG
>JBNMPQ010000022.1:0-17910 GCA_051276935.1 Oleispira sp.
TTAAATTCATTAAGTGTGTACACACGCCTGATCAATCAATATCTTTTTGCAGTGCTTTGAGTGTTTGTGGCTGCTCTTGTAATCGATAGATTACGCGTGAAGATGAGGTCGAAGAGTCGACAGCCGTCCGGCTAACACCCGTATTGACATAGTTTACACTCATATTAATGTCTAAATCCGGCTGCTCTTCACTGATAGTGACAATGATTGGGCGATCGACTGTTGGGTATTGACCACACGACTCTCCCGCGTCACAGATAATAAAATCCAAATCGAGATCTGATCCTGTCGAAACGGTATAGTTGCCTTTTTTCAAACCTAATACTTGATAATTATAAAGCCCTTGATTTGCAATCAGCGCTGCACTTCCCCCTGCGCTTACAAAAACGCCTTCTTCGTTTGGCTCAGCATCATCGTCAATAATAACAACGTACTGCACGCCTGCATTGGCTGATAATTCCGGATTACCCACCTGCAATTGAACTGAAATCACAATATCATCAACGGTCTCTAAAGAGGAACTCACCAACAATTCAGCCTGATAAGAACCTTCTAATAAATCACCACGCTCGACCGTCGCTTGATACTCCCCTAGGCCAGAGTCTTTGCTTAACGTCAGCCATAGCCCAGCTGAATTATTATTAGCCCCTACAATCTGTACGCTAATATCACCTAAGTTTTCATTATTAGAAGACGTTAAAACAAATTTAAGAGACGTCTGACTGACATTGAAAAATAAATTATTATTCGAGCTGAGTATTTGCGGAGTAGAATTTTCAAGTACTTTTAATACCGCCTTATGCGCATCAATCAAACCGATACCAAAAATATCATCACGCCCTGGCGCGCCCAAATCTTGAGTGAGATTACCGGCATTTAAGTATCCTAAAAACTCATCATGAGTCAGATTAGATTTAACCGATTTCATTAACGCCGCAACACCCGCAACATGAGGCGCTGCCATAGACGTTCCTTGCAGAGAACCGTAAGTAAAAGTGGTGGTATTACTGCGATCATCACCCAAAGTACTTAATACACCGCGATCGACAGAAGAGTCACCCCCTGGAGAGGCGACATCAATAGTCGATCCAAAGTTAGAATAGCTGGCTTGCTCTAGATTTCGGTTAATCGCGGAGACCGAAATAACGTTATCGTAAGCCGCAGGATAAAAAGGTCGCGACGTGGATTCATTCCCTGCCGCCGCAATAACGATAATGCCTTTTGCAGTCACCGCATCGTATACCGCTTGCTCAATATTTGAAAAGCCTTCGCCCCCTAAACTTAAATTAATAATATCGGCCGCCTGACTGGCCTTATTCGTATTTTCACAAACACCATTATCTGTTCTTGTTATTTGTGCGGCGAAACAAACCCCGGCAAGAACATCGTTACTAAACCCACCGTTGGGTCCTAAGACTCGAACGGGCATAATTTTTACATTGGCTGCAACGCCAACGCCACCCTCACCGTTTGCCGCTGAAGCAGCAATAGTGCCCGCAACATGAGTGCCATGAAAACTACTTCGCTGACCGTTAATTAACTTATCGCCTGAATCATTGGCATCATTATCATCGTCAACAAAGTCGTAGCCTGCAATTAAATTGCTCGATAAATCGGGGTGCGCCGTTAAGACTCCCGTATCGATAACAGCAACCGTAATGCCAGCATTACCTCGACTGTCCATAGCCTCCCAAGCCTTTACGACATTTATAGTGTCGTAATGCCACTGCCCTGGATAAAGAGGATCGTCGATAGAATCCAAATTAGCGAAACGCTTCCAATTTGGCTCAGCATAAAGAATGTCTGGATGTGCAGCCAGCATTTCAATGGTTTGCCACATCTGCCAGCGTTCCTGCTCCTTTACCGTTAATGCACTCGCCATTGCAAGCGTCGAAACTTGCATATTTTGACCGGCCAAAAAAGCCTGAGCGTCCTCTATCGACAGCGTTTTTATTCTGCCTAGGTCCATATTAGTACGAAGCCCTTGTGCTTGATATTCACGCTCTGGTTTTAATAAAATATTAATTTCACCCGGTGCATAATTTCTTACTGCAGCATTCACTTGCGTATCAATAACTAAAGAATAAATACCATGACTTTGCACTTCTCGCCCTGAAGCCCCCCCCGTAAGGCGAGGATTAATGGCAATCAGTTTAATAAAATAATTGTCATCTGAGGGAACAACGATAGAGGAAGGCAAGCGCCCATTGTCGAATCTGGTGACTGAAGAGATTAAAAGCGTTGGTCCATCACTTTGATCGGCACGATAAAGCTCTAACTGAACTTGTTCATACCCAACTAGATTCCCTTCATCGGCCACCTGCAAAGACAATCGCTGATCTTCTTGCAACTGGACTTGATAAAAATCTTCAACATCGTTTGAATCAACGACCCCAGAGAGAATAGTGCTTGCAGAAATAACTTGAGCATTTTCAAAACTATTATTATCAGAGTTTGGTTCATCAGGATCGCGAGTATCAACATCGACCAAATTATCAAAAGCTGCGGTGATCGTTCCGCTAATACTGCCCCCACCAATAACAACCTCTGTTTCTACTGTATTTTCATCACCTTGTAACGTCTGATATATTAATCTTACTTGGTAGACACCTGGCTCGGAAAATGTATGTTCAATACTTTCCCCTTGCTCAGTATCGGCATTACTAAAAGATTCATCGCTGAATTGCCATTGATAAGAAGCAATATTTTCATTGCCTACGGCTTTAAAGATCCAGCGGGCTGGCGCTATATTTTCTTTCTCTTCAAAGGCGATACTGATGTCATCAGATGCAGTATTTGAACTGCTGCACGCAACCGATAACAGACAGAATGAAAATAGAAATAATAAAACGAGCTGTTTCATAGCCACCTAATAATATATAAGTAATAAATGAGTAATAGATAAGTAATTAAGAGAGCGTAGTTTAGCCTCCTTTGACCCAGCTTTCTAATATTGATTAATCGCCTTCTCCGCTACTTACAGCAAACTTACAGACTCTGACGCACTCATCACGAAAAACATTCTATTACAGGAAGCGTCTTCTCATCGTGGCTGTTGCTGATAGCAGTTTAACGCTTGAGCGAGATTCACACTGGCCAACCTATAATAATGCATGAACGTTTCTCTCTCACTTTGACAAGTGAGGCCTATACGAGCATGTTCCAGAGCCCGCTCAAACTGTAAAATAGCCGACTTATAATCTTTCTGATGGTAAAAATCACTGCCCAAACATGTGCAATGCTCCCAATCATTTAACGTTTGCAAAACGCTCTTTTTAGCGTGGGTCTTGCCTCTTAACAAAAATAGAAATCTAAACATGACTTCCTCAAATCAAATGATAATAATTATCATTCAACCATTTAGGCACTATTATTTCAAATCTTATTCCGCTTATTTTACGCCTTTGTCTAGAATTAAAGAATTGCATGAGCCTTGCTTGATGTGGCATAGATTCAGACGTATGCACACGTTTCACCTTAATCGAGCTTTTATTGGGAGCCTAAAGTGCAAGATAAAGAATTTCAAGATACATACCGCAAAAAATCCCCAACTTATTGTCTGAGTTAAAAAAAGCTTCACATAATAGATAGACAGCCCGACACAGGAAGAGTTCGAGCATTTTTTTACTAAAATATTAAGTATTAGTGACGACATAGATCTATGTGGTGAGTGGCAATGGGAAACGTTGCTAGATCAATACAAGCTGAAATGTCTCATTTGCTTAACACTCAAAAACAGCCTAGCCCGAGTGACGTAAAACGTATAATAGGGATTAATCAACAACTTATTAGTATGGGGCAACAACCAACTGAAGATCAGAATACTGAAATTCGAGAAGTGCAGTTTAAAGCAAAGGTGCTCGATAACGAGTTAATGCACATCATCGTTTTGGAAAATGACCTGACATTGGCTGAAGACATTAGCCATAAATTATCAAGCGCCCGCTTTGAGATTTCGATCATTTCCAGTATTTCTAAAATCAGACCCTATTTTAAACACAATACCAGCTGCATCAGTGCTAATTTTCATAATTTAAATAATACACAAAATACACAGTTGAATTATACCCGATGATTACATGCGATAAACTCTTTGACTGAGCGCCAACTGCAACAAAAATACCGTGTTTTAATTATTGATGATCAAAAATATTTATCAGATTATTATGCGAGTATATTAAAAACATCCGATTTTTTACCTGATTTAATCTTGCTAGATCTTTATAGGCCGTTTCCCCTGATGACTTATTGCTCACAGTACAATCACGCATCAAGCGTGGGCGGGCAGTGTATGAGTTAGTAGCAAAAGATCCGTTAACTGGGCTCTTAAATCGTCGAAAGAGCATTCCTCGCCTAGATGCAGAAATCTCTCGTAGCCGCCGCAATAATACGCCGCTTTCTGTGGCGATGCTTGATATTGATTACTTAAAAAAAATTAACGATACATTAGGACATGCAGTTGGTGACTGGTTTATAAAGTTCTTTGCTCGCAGCATGCAATTAATTTTTCGCGAGTGCGATATTATTGGCCGCTATGGTGGCGAAGAGTTTGTCGCTATCTTTCCAGATACAGAATCTGAATCGGCACAGCTCGCCTGTAAACGCTTTAGAAAATACATTATAGCCAGCGAAAAGGATTTACCGACTTCTTTCAGCTTTAGCGTGGGTATCGCCTTATTAAATATTAATGATACTAGCGCTTCTATTTTGGATCGTGCTAATATCGCTTTATACAAGGCCAAAGAAAAGGGCCGTAATAAAGTCATTACGGCCACCGACAACCCTTCGGGTTAATCAGTACCGCGAGTGGCGGTAAAGACTAACTTTTCATCACTAATATCTGCGTTAATATTATCACCTGGCATAAACTCACCGGATAAAATTGCTTGCGCAAGTGGGTTTTCAATCCATTGCTGAATAGCCCGTTTTAACGGTCTGGCACCAAATACCGGGTCATAACCCAAGTCCACCAGCTTAGTTTTCGCGGCATCGGTTAACGAAAGTGATAAATCACGTTCTTCCAATCGTTTGGACAAAGATTGCAATTGAATCTCTGCAATGCCTCTAATCTGATCTTTCAGTAGCGGGTGAAAAACAACTGATTCATCAATACGGTTAATGAATTCTGGTCTAAAGTGCGACCCCACAATTTCCATTACCGCAGCGCGCATCCCTTCATAGTTTTGATCTATGTTTTCACTATCAGCCCCCAGTGCCATAGTTTGTATTACGTCAGACCCTAAGTTTGAAGTCATCACTAATACGGTATTTTTGAAATCTACTCGACGGCCTTGGCCATCGGTTAGCTGCCCGTCATCTAACACTTGCAGCAAAATATTAAAGACATCAGGGTGCGCTTTTTCCACCTCATCCAATAAAATCACAGAGTAAGGCTTACGACGCACCGCTTCGGTTAAATAACCGCCTTCTTCATAGCCAACATACCCTGGAGGCGCACCAATTAAACGAGCAACCGAATGCTTCTCCATATATTCCGACATATCAATACGAATCATTGAATCATCGCTATCAAATAAGAACGTCGCCAATGCTTTGCATAATTCTGTTTTGCCCACCCCAGTTGGGCCTAAAAACAGGAACGAACCATTGGGACGACTAGGATCACTTAATCCAGCTCGAGATCGCCTAACCGCATTTGAAACCGCGGTAATCGCTTGGTCTTGACCCACCACCTGACGATGTAATTCATCTTCCATTCGCAATAATTTCTCACGCTCACCTTCGAGCATTTTGCTAACAGGAACACCGGTCCAGCGCGATACCACCTCTGCGATTTCTTCTTCCGTTACTTTATTACGCAACAGTTGAAATTCTTGCATGCCTTGAGCTTCTGCTTCGTCGGCTGTGGTTAATTTTTTCTCTAGTTCAGGAATAATGCCGTATTGGAGTTCTGACATTTTCTGCAAATCACCTGCGCGGCGTGCAGCTTCTAAGTCGGCTTTTGCTGCTTCTAACTTTTCTTTAATTTCAGAAGCGCCTTCTAACAGCGCTTTTTCATGCTTCCAAATTTCTTCTAGTTCTAAATACGCACGGCCTGCTTTATTAATTTCTTCATTTAAATCACTGAGGCGCTGTTGCGCAGCATCGTCAGTTTCTTTTCGCAACGCTTCACGCTCAATCTTTAACTGAACTAAACGACGCTCTAATTTATCCATTTCATGAGGCTTAGAATCGATTTCCATACGAATCATTGAAGCCGCTTCGTCAATCAAATCGATCGCTTTATCGGGTAGCTGGCGGTCAGGAATATAACGGCTAGACAACTTCGCCGCCGCAATAATAGCGCTGTCAGTAATCTGTACCCCATGGTGCACTTCGTAGCGTTCTTTTAGCCCGCGTAAAATAGCAACGGTATCTTCTTCATTTGGTTCTTCAACCAAAATCTTTTGAAAGCGACGCTCAAGAGCGGCATCTTTTTCAATGAACTCTCGGTATTCGTCTAAGGTCGTTGCACCTACGCAGTGCAATTCGCCACGGGCTAATGCCGGCTTTAACATATTGCCCGCATCCATAGCGCCATCACCTTTACCGGCGCCGACCATAGTATGCAATTCATCAACGAACAGAATAATCTGCCCTTCTGCCTTAGCAACATCTTTTAATACAGACTTTAATCGCTCTTCAAACTCACCGCGGTATTTTGCACCCGCAATCAAAGCGCCCATATCCAATGAAAGAACGCGCTTGCTCTTCAAGCCTTCAGGTACTTCGCCATTAATAATACGCTGTGCCAAACCTTCAACAACCGCCGTTTTACCGACGCCAGGCGCACCGATTAAGACGGGGTTATTTTTAGTCCGACGTTGCAAGACTTGAATCGTGCGACGAATTTCGTCATCCCGGCCAATCACGGGGTCAAGTTTATTCTGTTCAGCACGCTCGGTTAAATCGATACAGTACTTATCCAATGACTGGCGGTTATCTTCTGCATTGGCATCATTCACTTGCTCTCCTCCACGAATTTCATCAATTGCTTTGTTCAATACGTCTTTGTCTAATCCCTGCTGCTTTAGCAGTTTCCCTACCGCGCCACGCTCTTCCAGTGCAACAACGACAAAGAGCTCACTGGAAACAAACTGATCGCCCCGCTGCTGAGCTTCCTTATCGATTAAATTGAGTAGGCGACCCAATTCAGGTGCGATTTGAATAGTGCCGTCAGGCGATGCAACTTTAGGCTGATCGGCCATTATTACATTCAGCGCTTGCTCAAAACCCGGAACTTGAATACCCGCTTTACGCAATAAATTGCGCACGGAACTGTTCGTTTGCTGCAAAAGCGCTAGTAACAAATGAACGCTGTCGATTTGATTATGATCATGACCCAGCGCTAGGCTCTGGGCTTCATTTAAAGCATTTTGTAAACTGGTAGTTAATCGATCCATTCTCATCAACATCACTCCTATCAACGATTATTAAACATAGACATACAATATTTGCTCTACAGAAATATGGGAGTAAATTATTATTTTTCAAGCTTTACTAACTTGACATGAATCAATTTCATAGTGATTCACTCACAACAACACCCATTATCTGCCTCGATGAATTTTGCAATTTATACTAATGTGAAAATTTTTAATTTGGAGCCGTCTAATCTAGAGGTTTCTAGCTTGAGGCGCTAGGAAAAAATGAATGATGGAAGATTTATAATGATTGCCTAAAAGAGATGACTAAAGCAGTTCATTAATTATATGAAGAATTTATGTCAGAATGAAAAACTCTGTGTTTTAACCCCTAACTAAAGGGGCTAAAATCAGAATGTATTAGAGGTGTCGTTTAATTTAATCAGCCGTGCGAATGATCGTCTGCTGATGAGCGATCGAATATTCACCTTCAGTATTTAATACATAAGCGGTGTCACGAAACTCATCCCCTTCTATCTCTATATAAAAGAAGCCCAACGTTTCATCTGCTTGGAAATAGGATGGATTACGGTCTATATCACTGAAGCTTCGAGTCTTAGCGCCAGCACCCGAGACCATGTGAAAGGTTTTTCCGCAAGATTGAACGGGACGTAACCACTGCATATCATGGTCATGACCCGTAATAATGACATCCACTCGATTACAGACGCTTTCCTCTATGAAATCTTGATAAACCTTACCATTACCCACAACAGAGTCGTACATTCCCGCATTTCCGTGAGAACCATTCGATAAATAGGGGTGATGAGCAAACGCTATTTTCCACTGACCTAACGAAGACTGAATAGTATCCTGAAACCAGTTAGCTTGTTTTTCTTTATATGACGTCTGTTGATAATTTATATCGGGGTCAGGAATCGATGCGAGAGGGTTCGAGTCTAACGAAAAGAAATCAATCAATGGCTCGTTATCTAATAAAGGGGCACTAAAATGGTAATAACGCGCTGGCATATTCCACTTATCACTCTGACGATTCTTCTTGTAATGATAATCAACCTGAAACTCACCTTTCTTATTGCTTGTACCTTCACCGCCAAAATACGAGTTATCATGATTACCTAAGGTCATATAAAATGGAAAGTTGAGGTCTTTATACGGCTCTTCAAACTTATCAATCCATTGAGCATCATCAACGGAGTCAACACCCGATTCATAGATATTATCCCCAAGACCTATCGCAAAATCACAACCTCGACTGGCACATACTTCTTCAATGGCTTTGGCTACTTGGTATTGTCCTGCTTCACCCGTGCCGGTATCGCCGACTGCAATAAAATTAACACTTTTATTGACCCCTTCAGGACTTTTCACCGCATCATTTGAAGTATTAGGAATCGCAATAGCTTGGCTAGAGGTGTCATTGCATGCCGTAATGTTAAATACTGTCAGGGCAAGCAGTGGTATTAAGTGAGGGAAGCGTTTTGCCCCTGACGTTTAAAGGTAGTGAGATTTATCATATTCATCCGAATGTTGTAATTATTGCGAAGCCTAATCCAGATTTGTTACAGATTTATGACGCCTAGCCTTAAACTAATACGTTAATGCCAAATACTATTTGAGCCAACTTATGCACTATACATTTACCGATTGCCAGCAACTGAATAAGTTTTATAAGCAAAATAAAGATAAGGCCAGAGCAAAGCCCCAAGATTTAATGTACGCGGCTATTAATGATGACGGTGAAATTTGCGCTGCGTTAAGATTCCTCACTTATGATAATTTCTTATTTCTACGAAGTGTATTAACGGCAAATAATTATCGAAACAAAGGGGTTGCGTCTCACTTAATCAACCATGCCATTGATCAGCAAACATGTCTCGTTTACACCTTGCCCACGCAATCAGCGATACCCCTTTATCAACGTTTAGGATTTCAAACGGTTATAAAACAAGAAATTCCTGCTCAGTTATTAGCCAGTTACCGACGCTTTCGACAACCCAGCAACGACCCTGCAGTCATGGTGATTGATTCTCGACTCAGGTAAGATGCCGCTATAATTGATTCATTAAAGAATCGCTAAATTTACTAACTTAGGGCTAATATAATGGCTAAACAAAATCGCTTAACCTCTATGGTTAATGTTTTTCAAAAATTCCCTGAGTCTGTTCGTACCTTCGCGCTTTCTAAAGCGCTAGGCAAAGTTATTAAATATGTTGGGACATCTGGATTACGCTTTGAAAAAGTCACTCCGAATGAGTGCATCGTAGTGATTCCAAACCGCAAAAAAGTGCAAAACCATATGGGAAGTGTCCATGCCGCAGCAATGGGCCTCTTAGCTGAAACCGCAACAGGCTTTATGACGGGGCTTACCGTGCCCGATAATCGAATTATTGTTATTAAATCGATGAACTTAGAATATTTAAAGCAAGCCACTGGGGATATGACCGCGGTTGCAACGTTCACTGACGAGCAAGTAGAGTTCATTAAAAATAACGAAAAAGCCGATATTAATGTGCCTGTAGTGATTACCGATGAAAAAGGTATCGAGACGGTCAAAGCGACCATGGTTTGGGCTTGGGCACCTAAACGTAAAAAGTAGGTATTTCACACATAAAAAAGCCGCAATGGCGGCTTTTACTTATTTTGAACGCTCTTGTAATGCCTACTCCTTCCAAGTGCGGACCGTTTCAAAACCGTATGCCTTAATCCATTCTTCTAATTGGCGTGGATTACGTTTGATCTTCTTGATGCTTTCGTGAGTGGCTGGGTTTTTATAACGCCCTATCGCTAACTTTGGCCTAGGGAGCGTCGATACCTTTTTTTTAGTAACGTCTTTGCGACCGCCTTGTTTGAGTGCTTTCTCAAAATGCTATTTGAGCGTCCCATAATGCGGCCAGGCCTTTCTGTTTTACCAAGCTCTTGGATCCAACTTACGATCTGATCACCACGAGAGACGTAAAGCTCAGCTTCCGTTAGCGCCATTTGATTGCATAAACGCTGAATTCCGCTCACGCCAACCCCCTAATAATGGATAGTTTTAATGTTAATCATCGTAATTTTGGCAAAATTATACGCTGAAACTGGCCTAATAAAAGCGGATTGTCTTTAACCCATATTATTCAGGTTTTTACCACTATTTAAGTGTTGTTTTTGGCAGTCCTGAGCTAAAGTCTTATTTATGCTTTTTTTGTCCTCTCAGTCTATTATCTGAGTGTTCCCTAGGGTAGAATTCGCGCGTTTTTCATCCGACGGAGGAGTTATGGAACTTCTAGCCGAACAAGGGCATATTTTTATTGCCCTAGCATGTATTTTTGGTCTCTTCATGGCATGGGGTATTGGTGCTAATGATGTTGCAAATGCAATGGGGACCTCGGTAGGCTCCAAAGCAATCACGATCAAACAGGCTATTTTAATTGCCATTGTGTTTGAATTTGCGGGTGCGTTTCTCGCTGGTGGTGAAGTAACCGCGACCATTCGAAAAGGCATAATCGATCCTTCTGCACTGGCAGACTCTCCTGAATTACTCGTTTTTGGTATGCTGGCGTCTTTATTGGCCGCGGGCATCTGGTTACTGGTTGCCTCTATTAAAGGCTGGCCTGTTTCAACGACTCACTCCATCGTAGGCGCCATTGTTGGCTTTGCGGCCGTCGGCATCGGCGTAGAAGCGGTTGCTTGGGGTAAGGTAGGCACAATTGCAGCCAGCTGGGTTATTTCTCCTATGCTTGCAGGCAGCATCGCTTTTATCTTGTACAAAACAGTACAGCATTGGATTCACGATACTGAAGATCCATTTGCTCAGTCGAAGAAAGTGGTACCTTTTTACATATTCCTCGTCGGCTTTATTATCTCGATGGTGACCTTAGTCAAAGGCCTTAAACACATTGGTCTAGATATTGGTTTCCAACAATCGATATTATTCTCTATCGCTGCGGGCATTGTTATCACGTTTATTGGCATATACTTTGTAAATCGGGTTCATGCAGACCCTGAAACAAATGAAGAAGAACACCTCGCCAATGTTGAAAAGGTTTTTGCCGTATTAATGGTTTTCACCGCATGCGCTATGGCATTTGCCCACGGTTCTAACGATGTTGCCAACGCCATTGGCCCAGTAGCGGCTATTTACAGTGTGGTAAGTACTTCAGGCGAGATCGCTGCTAAAGCGGCCGTTCCCGCATGGATTTTGTTGATTGGCGGTATTGGTATCGTTGTTGGTCTGGTGACGTATGGCCACAAAGTAATCGCAACCGTTGGCACAGGCATCACTCAGTTAACACCAAGCCGTGGTTTTGCTGCAACCCTAGCCGCTGCAACAACCGTTGTTGTTGCTTCAGGCACTGGCTTACCCATTTCGACAACTCATACATTGGTGGGTGCTATTTTGGGAGTTGGCCTAGCCGTTGGTCGTGAGTCTCTGAACTATCGTCAAATCGGTGCAATTTTTATGTCTTGGCTAGTAACGTTACCCGCCGGTGCTGCACTTTCAATTTTCTTCTTCTTCATCTTCAGAGCAATCTGGGGATAGAAAGAGAAAGAATTTAAAACCGGGCATCGCCCGGTTTTTTTGCTTTTAATGGTACCCAAGAGAATCAATAGCCCGCATGGCGATTAAAGCAACCGTAATTAAGCTCGACCTTACTATCAGTGATATGGACAGAGACTATTATCAGCAGCACACACTGACAATGGCCCAGCATCCTTCAGAAACTGAGCAGCGCCTAATTCTTCGCACCATCGCTTTCACTTTATTTGCGAGTGAAAGCTTACAGTTCACCAAAGGCCTCAGTGAAGACAGCGTGCCTGATCTGTGGCAGAAAAGCTTAATTGACGATATTGAATTGTGGATTGATCTTGGTCAACCTGATGAAAAACGCATCCGTAAAGCGTGTCACAAAGCCGATAAGGTCGTTATCTTCAGTTATGGTGATAATGCAGCAGGTATGTGGTGGAAAAACGTAGAACGAAAGGCCAAAGGGTTTAAAAACTTATCGGTGTATCATATTAGCACTGAACAATATAATACCCTCAATCAGCTGATGCAGCGTCACCTAGTATTAAACGCCACGGTTCAAGATGCTGAACTTTGGCTGAGTGATGATAAACACAGCCTGCACATAACCCCTGAACAGTGGCTTTAAACTGATCATTTAAAAGGTAAAAGGCAGATGAGTGGCACTTATTTATAACGGCCACTCATTTAAAGATATTCTAATCGGTAAGCGCTAAATCAAGTTCGCCATTTCTCATAACGTGACGACTTCGTATTCTATTACGACCAGACGTTTTGGCTCGGTATAAGTGGCCATCAGCAATGGCATACAAACTTTCTAAGTCACGACCATCAAGTCCATGTTCTGCAACGCCAATACTGACACTGAGTGCGATCAATTTATCCCCTCGTGCATAAGGAACATCAGCAATATTCTTGCGAATAGTTTCAGCAATGCAGATAGCTCTATCCAAACTCGCCCCAGGCAGCAGTACACCAAACTCTTCTCCACCTAAGCGACACGCAAGATCCGTTTTTCGCAGCCGATGACTGATCGTAGCAGACACATATTTAAGCACTTCATCGCCAACATCATGACCATGGTTATCGTTAACCTGTTTGAAATGATCAAGATCTAATAACAATAAAGATAAATCACTGTTATTGCGTATTGCATGATGTCGCTCACGCTCAAACACATCTAAAAAGCGCGTTCTATTAGCCAATGACGTTAGGCTATCGGTAGTTGCTAAGTGTAATAATTTTCGATGTGCCCGAGTCCGACTCACCTCATAGACATGAGAAAATATTAATGCTGCAGCACCGGCCAACATCACATTACAGGTTTCAATAAGATTAAAGACGGTATCATTGACATAAAAGCGCAAAATGAATAAAAAGAAACCCGAAGACATAAAAATAAGAGATAAGACTAGACCAAACCATCGGCCCAATAATAAGTGCGACAATACAGGAATAACTAAAATCCACACGTACACGGTTTCGGATGAGTTAGGCGTTGCTAAGATCCATAGAATAATAGAATACAAGGGGACTAAAAAGAACAGTGATACCTTAAATTGGTGCTTATCTACGCGAGCAAAATACAGCAGTATTAAAGAATACACCGACAATGTAAGTTCGACGATCGCGAGTGACTCATTATTATTCCAATTAAGAACACTGAAGAAAACGCCAAAAGCC
The DNA here is from genome assembly GCA_051276935.1 of Oleispira sp. Taxonomy (GTDB): domain Bacteria; phylum Pseudomonadota; class Gammaproteobacteria; order Pseudomonadales; family Oceanobacteraceae; genus Oleispira. The sequence continues at coordinate 13,579 of JBNMPQ010000022.1, forward strand.
ACGGTAATCGTAAGTAGTAGCTTTAAAACACTGCGACGATGATACTGATTGGGCAGCTCAACAACACCGTCATCGAAATTTGAAGTATCTGAATGACCTCCATTATAAACCGCCGTCATCCTGAATTACTCATTGTATTAATCACGTTTAATTCCTTTTAAAAGTCTATGTCTCACGTCTAGTTAACATCTGAGCTTGATAAAAATGCCTCTACCTCATCAGCCCAAACCAACCAAGCTTGTTCACCCAGAATTCCCCGCCTCAATGTTAAAAAAGGAAAGACCAAATTTTTACGCTCGTAATTATTTAACGATTGATATTGCTGTTCAATGTCCAGCATGATTAACAAGGCTTTATTATGTTGTTCCTTGTGCTGTCTAATCTCATCTATCAGAACTGCATTATCCAATAGGTGGCCACCATATAACTTGACTAATAAACTGTCATTGATCTTTTGCGGCTTGCACGCCCTATTTAACCAAGCTAATAACTCATTATGGCCTGTCTCAGTCATCGTATAAATTTTACGATCGGGCTTGCTTTGCTGGGTTTCCAAGGTGCAATCAATCAATTTCTCTTGATGCATCACTTTTAACTGTTGATATATCTGCTGATGACTGGCTTGCCAAAAAAAACCTAAACGCTGCTTAAAACGCTTTAATAAGTCATAACCACTTCCCGCTTCTGTTTCTAAAAGAACCATTATTGCGTGCTTTAACGACACCGAACTACCTCCCTAGCCTTTTATTAATAAAGCAAGAATATCACGATAGTATGCAAGTATTTGCATACATCACATTTATTGGTTAATGTACCACGAGACATATGCAACTAATTGCATAAAGGTAGCATTAAGGACATTCAGATGGCTAAAGTGAAAGTTAAAACAGGTAAACGTTTTCGCGCCTTTCGTGCAGAAAAACATTACGATACTCTCGTTATTGGTTCAGGTATTGGCGGCTTGGCCAATGCCGCCTTTCTCTCTTTGCTTGGAAAAAAAGTTTGTGTACTTGAACAACACTATACCGCTGGCGGCTATACCCACGCGTATGAGCGCGAAGGCTATGAATGGGATGTGGGCGTTCACTATGTCGGCGAAGTACATAAACCCTCGACACTTCGCCGCGTATTCGATGTAATCAGCGAAGGCCGCCTTGAATGGGCCGCAATGGAAGATGAGTACGATAAAGTCATCATAGGTGACGATGAATACGGCTTTGTCGCAGGCCGGGAAAATTTCTCCAGCATGTTGAAACAGCGCTTTCCGGGTGAAGAAAGAGTCATCGATACGTACATTCAATTAATTCGGGACATCAGCCGCTATACACCCAAGTTTTTTGCTGGCCAAGGCATGCCTCGATGGATGGCAGGTTTGTATAATAAGATTCGTCCTTTATTGGTTCCTAAGCAATTTTTTCAAACAACCCGCGAAGCCTTAGAAGACTTAACGTCTAATCAAAAATTAATTTCTGTTTTAACCGGTCAATGGGGTAACTATGGTCAAGCCCCCATCGATGCTGCCTTTTTAATGCATGCGCTTATTGCTAAGCACTACCTTGCAGGTGGCGCTTACCCTATCGGGGGAGCCTCACAAATTGCCCGCACTATTATCCCAACCATTCAAAAAAGTGGGGGGGAAGTATTCACTTACGCGAATGTTGAAGAAATATTAATTAAAAATAATACAGCCTACGGTGTACGCATGGCCTGTGGTGCTGAAATTACCGCGGATAACATCGTCAGTAATGCAGGTTTTTATAATACAGTAAAAAAATTATTACCGACTGACGTTCAAAGCCGCTTAGGGGTTGATGCGTGGTTGAAGAAAGTCTCCCCCTCTTCCGCTCACTTATGTATTTATGCCGGCTTTAAAGGGACAACAGAGGAACTGGGGTTAACCACCACAAACTTATGGATTTATCCCAACGGTGACCACGATAATAATTTGAAGAAATATAAAGCAAATTATAATGAAGACTTTCCACTGGTCTATATTTCTTTCCCCTCCGCTAAAGATCCCGATTGGGAGAATCGCTATCCGGGTAAATCAACCGTTGAAATCGTGACGCCCGCTAATATGGATTGGTTTAAAGAATGGGAAGGCAGCCAATGGCAAAAGCGTGGAAAAGATTATGAAGCATTCAAAGCTCAATTTGCAGAACGCTTAATGGAAAAGCTGTACGAACGGCATCCACAATTACGCGATAAATTAGATTATTTTGAATTATCGACCCCTCTTTCAACCAACTGGTATCAAAAAACCAGTGCGGGTGAAATGCTGGCGTTAGATCATTATGTTGATCGCTTTAAACAGCCTTTTCTGCATCCGATTACTCCCGTTAAAAACCTCTACATGACCGGTTCTGACATCATGACCGCAGGGGTAGGCGGTGCCATGATGGCAGGAATGATGACCACGTGTGCGATGCAAGGACGAAAAGCCGGAGAAGTGGTGAAATTACTAAAAAACTATAAGGCCCCTTAATTTATATCGCGCGGTATAAGCCTGACTTTATAGCCAACGCCTTACCGATTGGCAATACTGTTTAAAGGGCTCACCAAACTTTTCAAGCATAACGGCTTCTTCAGGCTTAATCTGAAAAGCCGTCATGTAAACAAAGAAAAATAACGCACCCGAATAGGCTAAAAAGTTGTCTAAAAAATCTCCCCAACCTAATAGCACCACCAGCATTCCCAAGTACATTGGATTTCTGGTTAATTGAAAAATACCTGATACAACCAAACTCGTTGACTGAGTAGGATCTAACGGATTCAGTGTTGTATGCTGAGTTAGAAATTCTTTGACGCCTAAAATAGCTAAGCTAATACCAGCAATAAAAAAAATCAAAGGCCAAATCATATTACTAACGTCTGAGACTTGCTGCAGGATAAACTCTAGACCTCTTTGAGACAGCAACAAAGCAAACAACATCGACAATAACATTACAATGGGAGGAGGACATTTTAGCTGCAAGAAATTCATGTATTAGGGCTCTCTCTATTTTTATCTGTTTTATATTAATCTGTTTTATATTAATCTGTTTAATGAACTAACTGCTTTACTTACTCATCTATTTTTATAATATGACGAATCATCAGTTGCACACTTTGCATACCGCGAAACTCATTAATGTCTAACTGGTACGCACATTTTATTTTCTTACAAGACTCGTCAGTCCATTCATCTAAGTCTATATTAAAAGCAATTCCGTCGATGCACTGTTGCGTTCCAACAATTCCCAGCGTTAACTTAAGATGATTACTGCCTACAATTTTTTGGTTAATAATCAAAAATTGACCGTCAAAAATGGGCTCAGGAAAGTGTTGTCCCCACGGCCCCGCGTATTTAATGATTCCCGCTAAGTTTAAATTAAAATCATCCGGTCTAAGTTCACCGTCCGTTAAGATAACTTGATCTAGCTGATCTTCTGTCATCAACTCATGACAAACTTGATCAAATTCACGTTTAAAATCCGCATAATATTTTAGTTTTATACTTAAGCCTGCCGCCATTGCATGGCCACCAAATTTAGTCAGCATTTCAGGTCGACGTTTAGCCACTAAATCTAATGCATCCCGAATGTGCAAACCAGGAATTGAACGTGCAGATCCTTTAATTTCTTGCTGTTCAAACTGTTCACTCGCACTCAAACCTTCTTTTAACTCTGCATTAGCAAACGCAATAACGGGCCGATGCACTTTATCTTTAATGCGTGACGCTAGAATACCAATCACACCTTGGTGCCAATCAGGGTCGTGTAAACATAAGCCCCAAGGCAAGTGCTTATGTTCAGCTTCTTGATCAAACTGCTCAAGCCTTTGCGATTGCAGCCAAGTGATTGCTTGCTGCTGCATACCGCGTTCAATATTTTTGCGCTCTTCATTAAGGTCATTTAATTCTTCAGCATATTGCAACGCTAGCGCATCGTTGTCTGTTAATAAACACTCAATGCCTGTAGCCATGTCATCTAGACGCCCTGCCGCATTTAATCGTGGGCCAATTGCAAAGCCCAAATCACTGGCGACTAAATTATGGGGGGACTTCCCTGCAATTTTCAATAACGCATTAATCCCAGAAATAGCCTTACCCGCACGAATTCTCTTTAAACCTTGATCGATTAAAATGCGATTATTTTTATCCAAGGGCACTACATCAGCAACAGATGCTAATGCTAATAGATCCAAAAACTGAGCCATATTAGGCTCGGTCCTATTAACAAACCAACCACGTTTTCTAAGCGCTATTCGAACTGCCGTCATCACATAGAAAATAACGGCACAGCCACAAGCCGCTTTCGATTCAAACTCACAAGCCGGTTGATTCGGATTGAC